>CAIVHG010000095.1 GCA_903905655.1 uncultured beta proteobacterium
CGGCATGCTCACGCAGTTCGGCGGCGATTTGTACATCAGGTAAACCACGTTCGTTTTCCACCTGCGCCAGCTGCTCTTCAGCGGCGATGCGGTCTTGCGCGGCCTGACACGCCATCACCGCAGCGCGTTCGCGCGCCGCGGCCGCTTCGGTTACAGCGGCTTCAGCATCCGCCAGTTCAGCGGACGCCACAGCCTCGCCTAATTCGGCCTGCATGCGTGCATAGGTCACTTCAAATGCAGCGCGCGCCGCCAGCGTCCGTTTACGCTCGGCGTTTTCAGCATCCTGCACAGCCACCATGGCGAGACGCTCGGCTTCTATTCTTTCCTCACAGGCCACACGCACCTGCAATTCGGCCTGCAGACGATCCTGCATGGCGGCAAAAATTTCGCGCTCGCTGTCAGCACTCTTGTGCGCAGCGGCGGCATATTCCATTTCGATACGGGCGCGCAGGGCGGCCGCATCGGCCAGCGCGTGTTCACTCGATTCACGCGCCATCAGCGCCGCGCGCGCGCGACGCTCGGCCTTGAGGCGTTCATGCGTCGCCAGTTGTGCCGCCAACTGCGCGGCCTCCAGTGCCGCAGCTTCTTGCTCGCGCCCGACTTCAGCTGCCAGCGCGGCTTCCACCGCACCACGCGCCGCCGCCTCGCGTTCAAGGCGTCGCGTCAGCGCGACCGCGGCAGCTTCTTCAACGCTGCGCCGGGTTTCAATTTCCCCACACAAAGCCGCTTCGCTGGCGCTGCGTTCTTCTGCCAGTGCGGCGAGTTCACGCGCTGCAGTAGCCCGCTCACGCGCCTGCGTGGCGGCCTTTTGTTCGGCTTCTTCGGCAATCTTTAATGTGGCAAGAGCCGACTGCTCTTCGTGCACGCGACGCGCCGCCATCTGCGCCGCACTGCGGTCGGCTTGTACCCGTGCGCGTACCAGCGCAGTCTGTTCGCGCTCGAGACGGGCCCGCTCGCGCGCAGCTTCCATCGACGCCCGTTCGGCCTCTGCGTGTTCTTGCAGCGCCGCGGCGACCTGTGCATCGGCCTCGGCACGCGCCCGCAGCTGCGCCTGTTCTTCATTCTGGGCACGGGTCCGCGCCTCGGCGGCAGCCATGGCATCGCGCGCAGCCAGCAACGCCGCTTCCAGCGATTCACGCTCGCCCGCCTCGGCTTGCGCACTCAACCGCGCAGTCATGCAAGCCAGTTGATCCGCCGCCATGCGCTCGCGCGTCAGGCGCTCGAGTTCCACTTCGGCAGCCGTGCGGGCCTCGGCCTCGCTACGCGCCTGCAATTCAGCTGCAACGCGCTCTTCGGCGTGCCGCTTGGCATCGAGTTCAGCGGTAATCCGCGCCTTCGCCACTTGCACGGCAAGGTCGTCGAGCTTCGCCCGCGCATCAGCCAGTTCGGCCGCTTCACTCTCGGCGCGCGCTAACGAATCGGCGGCGGCACGACCACGCGATTCTGTTGCCTCGCGCAAACGCATTTCATTAAGGGCGCGGGTTTCAGCCTGCACACGTACTTCGCCCGCAGCACGCGCCTGCTGCTCCACCAGCGTGCGTTCCTCGGCCAGCTTGCGCTCGACTTCTGCCGCCTGCGCACGCAATTCAGCCGCCTCGCGGGTCTGGATTTCAGCCGCCAGCTTGCCTTCAATCGCTGACAATTCGCGTTCACGCACGCGCCGCAACTGCTCTGCTTCCGCCACCAGACGGGTCTGATATTCGTTTTCGGTTTCGCTAACGCGCGCGAGTTCGCGCTCGACACGCACACGCTGCTGCGCGGATTCGCGGGCCTGTGACTCCACGCAGGCGCGACCTTCGGCGGCAGCCAGGGCCGCCTGTTCAACCTTGACGCGTGACTCGGCTTCAGCAGCCGCCCTCGCTTCGGCATGCACCCGCGCTTCGGCCAGCTCGCGCAGCTGGCTCTCGGCCTCGGCACGCGTCAGCGCTTCGTCGCGCAGGCGTTTTTCTTCGGCAGCGCGCTGTTCGGCGATCGCCGCGGCAGCATGCTCGGCCTGGGCGCGGGCTTGCGACTCCTGCAAGGCGACCTGTTCGGCGGCCAGGCGGGCGCGGTGAAACATCTCGGCACGCGCGGTTTCGTCCTGCGTCAGTTTTTCTGCGTCGCGCAAGGCGGCCGTCAAGCCGGCGAGTTCACGGGCGGCGGTGTGCGCACGCGCGGCGGCAGCGTGCTCAGCGGCGGCCTTGCGTTCAGCCATCTGCTGCGCTTCGCGCTCGGCTGCCGCATGTTCTTCAGCGGCTCGGGTGGCGGCACGCTCGGCTTCGAGTTTTTTCTGCGCTTCGCGCAGCGCGTCATGTTCGGCTTCGCGGCGCGCCAAAGACTGATCACGCAATTCCGCTTCCGCAGCAAGACGTGCGCGTGCGGCCTCGGCTGCCGCCTCGTCGGCGCGGGCACGAAGTTCGAGTTCCTGGCGCGCGGCATGTTCAGCCTGGGCGCGCTCGGCGGCACGGGTGCGCGCATGGGCTTCCCAGGCCAGACGTGTGTCAGCGGCATGGCTGGCGCGGGTTTCCGCCTCGGCGCGTGCAATCGCCTCCTTGATCGTGGTCAACTCGCGGCCGTTTCCCTGATGGGTGGCGTCAATAACCGGCTCGGGAAGCGGTTTTTGTTCCCTCTCATGAGCAACTATCAGGCGGGGCTGGGCGGCTGGCATGGCGTCACTTTCGGTCGTCGCAATAGAAACACGGGCAGGGTTGCCCGCTTGCTAACGATTATGGCGGCCCGGTTTAGACCGAATCCGCTGAAAAGACGCCGTTTCGCCGTTCAATTCCGGCGTTCAAAGCCTTAATACTTGGGAATCGAGGCCGCTCTCGGCAAGACGCCAGACCCGCATTTCGCGATCAAATCGGTGAAATCCTCGGCCGACATCGGCGCGCCGAACAAATAACCCTGCGCCTCTTCGCAACGGTGGTCACGCAGGAAAGTCACGTGTTCTTCCGACTCCACGCCCTCGGCGATGACCTTGAGGCCGAGGCTGTGCGCCATCGCGATGACCGCCTGGGTGATCGCCACGTCGTCGCCGTCGTGCGGGATGTCCTTGATGAAGGAGCGATCAATCTTCACGTTGTCGATCGGAAACCGCTTGAGGTAACTCAACGACGAATAACCGGTGCCGAAATCGTCGATCGCCAACTTGATGCCGAGCGCCTTGAGCTTGCGCAGCAGTTCGGCGGCGTGCTCCGGGTTATCCATCGTCACGCTCTCGGTGATTTCGAGTTCGAGCAACTCCGGATCGAGGCCGGTTTCCTCGAGCACATTCAATATGGTGGCGTGCAGGTCGTCCTGTGCAAACTGGCGCGCCGACAAGTTGACCGCCACCCGCAGCCGCGCCAAGCCCTGATCGGCCCAGATCTTGTTTTGCGCACAGGCTGCCTTCAGCACCCAGGCACCGATCGGCACGATGAGACCGGTTTCTTCCGCCAGCGGAATAAATTTGACCGGCGAAATCATGCCCATCCCCGGATGCATCCAGCGCAACAGCGCCTCCATGCCGGTCAGGCGGCCGCTGACCAGATCAATCTTCGGCTGGTAGAAGACGCGGAATTCGTCCTGTTCGAGCGCGTGACGCAGGAAGCGTTCGAGCACCAGACGCTCGAACGAATGCAAATTCATCTGCGCCGAATAAAACTGGTAATTGTTCTTGCCGTGCTCTTTCGCGCGGTACATCGCAATGTCGGCATTTTTCAGCATGGTCTGCGCATTTTCACCGTCGCTCGGCGAAGCGCTGATGCCGATACTCGCTGTCAGGTGATACTCCTGGCCTTCAAGCGGCATCGGCTGCGCGATCGCCGTCAGCAGGCGCTGCGCCTCTTCGGCGGCGTCGGTGGGGATATTACAGTCGCGCATCAACACCACAAACTCGTCGCCGCCGAAGCGCGCGATCGTATTGCGTTTCAACTGTGACTCGGTGAGACGCCGCGCCACCTGTTTCAGTACCGCATCACCCGCATCGTGCGAGAGTGAATCGTTGATCAGCTTGAAGCGGTCGAGGTCGATGAATAACACAGCGACATGCTTCTTGGAATATTTCGCCTCGGCCAGCGCCTGCTCGAGGAGCTGCGAAAACAATGCGCGATTAGGCAAGCCGGTGAGCTTGTCGTAATGCGCCAATTGATGAATGCGTTCCTCGGCGCTTTTGCGCTCGCTGACATCGCGCATGATGCAGGCGTACTTGATCTTGCCATCGACCCGCATCTCGCCGAGCGTCAACTCCATCGGGAACAGTGTCTCGTCACGGCGCTTCGCCTTGACCTCGCGCCCCACACCAACCGACTGGGCGAGATTATTCATATCCAGACCGGACGACGGACTGTTGCCCTGCGCCTTCGAACGCGGCACCAGCAGGCTGTCGAAATTGCGCCCGATCAGTTCCAGCGGCCGCCAGCCAAACATGCGTTCGACGGCGGCATTCACAAATTCCAGCCGGCCCGTCTCGTCTATCACCATGATGCCGTCGGCCGCGGTGTTAACCACCGAATTCAGCAGCGCCTCGCTGGCACTCAGATTGGCCTCGGCGAGATGGCGCGCACGGCGGCCTTCGGCCTCGGCGAGTTCGCGGCGCACCGCCGGTACCAGGCGGGTCGTGTCATCCTTCATGATGTAATCGCCGGCACCGGCCGCCATCGCCGCCACCGCGATCTGCTGGGCGACCGCGCCAGACACCAGCACAAACGGCACGTCGGGCGAACAATCCCGCACCAGGCCCAGTGCGTCGAGGCCATTGAGCTGCGGCATCGAATAATCGGAAATGACGAGGTCCCACTTTTCAGTGGCGAACGCGGCAACAATATCGGCACGCCGGCAGACACGGCGATACTCCGGCTCGTAGCCGCCGGCCCTCAAGGTCTCAATGATGAGGAAGACGTCGTCTTCGCAGTCATCGATACACAGTACACGCAATGCAACCGCCGTATTCGCCGGCTGCATGCGCATGGCATGCACCGACTGCGCCAGCGCCGGCAATTCGGGAAAATTCACCGCGTCATCGCGGTCGCCCTTTAGATCAACCTTATCCATGGCTTCAGGCCGCCTTCGATAATGCGGAGACGCTGCCGAACAGCGACTCGCGGGTTTC
>CAIVHG010000096.1 GCA_903905655.1 uncultured beta proteobacterium
GTTAACTTCGTTTCGTTCATGTCGATCACCATCCTCGGATGATCGACCCAAATTCAGCCCTTCAGGCTCATACCATGTTGGAAACACGGCCACACCTTCAGGCTCAAACCATATTGGACAAGGCTCTCTCTTTTGGGACCTTACGCGCTGTGATAACATCGGGCACATAAATACACAAAAAAAGCCCATGGCCGAGACCCACGATAATCCCTACACCCGCGGCATCGCCGAGTTTGTCTCGGGGTTGCGCTACGAGGCGATTCCGCGTGAGGTGATCGAGCGCATGCGGCTGTTGATCCTCGACGGGCTGGGCTGCGGCATCTACGGCGCGCACCTCGAATGGAGCTGCATCCTGCGCGAGCGCCTGACGCTGCTCGACGACACGCGCAAGTGCGCGGTGTGGGGCACGGCAGCCAAGCTGTCGGCGCCGCACGCGACCCTGGTGAACGGCACGCAGGTGCAGGGCTTCGAGCTCGACGACATGCATCACACCGGCATCCTGCACAGCGGCGCCGTGGTGCTGCCGGCCCTGATCGCGAGCGCCGAGATTCGGCCGGGCATGAGCGGCCGCGAGTTCCTCACGTCTGCGGTCGCAGGCTTCGAGATCGGTCCGCGCGCCGGGATGTGCGTGGGCAATGAACACGTGGTGCAGGGCTGGCATTCTGGTGCCACCATCGGCATCTTCAGCGCGGTTTCCGGTGCGGCACGCGCTCTCAAGCTCGACGCCGACCAGACGGTGCACGCGCTGGGCATCGCCGGCACTCAGGCGTGCGGCCTGATGGCGGCGCAATACGGATCGATGGTAAAGCGCATGCACGCTGGGCGCGCTTCCCAAAGCGGGCTGTATTCCGCGCAGTTTGCAGAGGCCGGGTTCACCGGCATCGTCAACGTGTTCGAAAGCCCGTACGGCGGCTTCTGCACGACGTTCTCGCGTTCCACCGACCGCTTCAATCTCGCGGAGCTCACTGCGGGCCTGGGCTCGGTGTGGCAGTCGATGAACGTGCGGCTCAAGTTCTATTCGTGCGTGGGCAGCACGCATTCGACACTCGACACGGTCGCGGAAATGCGCGAGCGCCATCCCTTCGCGCCCGGCGACGTAGCGAAGATCGTGATCCACACCTCCGAGATCACGCTGCACCACGTGGGCTGGAAGTACGTGCCGCAGGGGGTGACGGCGGCGCAGCTCAACGTGTCGTACTGCGTCGCGACGCTGCTTTTGGCGGGGGCGTGCTTCGTCGATCAGTTCACCGATGCCATGGTCGCAGATCCGGCGCGCATGGCGCTCGCCGCTAAAATAGAGATGCGCGAAGACCCGGCCATCACCGCGCTCGGCCGCAAGGCGCGGCAGAAGGTGCGCGTCGAGATCTATCTCAAGGACGGCACGAAGCTGGAGCACGGTCGCGACTTGTCGCGCGCCAAGACGCAGTTCGCGAGCGCATCGGAAGTGGTGAAGAAATTCGAGAACCTCGCGCTGCACGCGCTGCCCAGGGCGCAGGTGGAAGAACTGCGCGATGCCGTGCTGGGGCTGGACAAGCTCGCGGATGCGAGCGTGATCGGAAAGCTGCTGGCACTGCAATGAGAAACGGGATGCTGGCGACCGGGAAGGGCATCACCATGCTGGATATGAATGAGATGAGCTTGCAGCGCACTCTCGCGGCATGCGGCGCAATGGCATCGCTGTTCGTATTTCCCGCAGCAGCTCACCGCCGCGATGAAGGCTGAAAATACCCGGCTTGGGAAGGTGATCAAGGATGCAGGCATCAGCGCCGATTAGCGGCCGCCTCAGGCACGCGCAGCGTGCGACTAAACAAATTGTTCGTAAGGAGATGACAGCATGGGAATGACGGTTGCAGAAAAGATACTTGCGCGTAACGGGGGGCTGAAAAAAGTCAGTCCCGGCGACGTGGTGACGGTGGAAGTCGCGGCCGTGATCCTGATCGACAACAATTTTCAGGCGAACGTGCGCGTCGACATCCTCAAGATGCGGGATCCGAGCCGCGTCATCGTCGCCTTCGACCATCGCGTCCCTGCCGGAAACCAGCAGAGCGCGGCGGCGCACGTCGCGGGACGCGAGCTGGTGAAGAAATTCGGCATCAAGCGCTTTCACGACGTGGGCCCCAACCAGGGCATCGCGCATCAGTTGATCGCCGATCACGGCTATGCGCTTCCGGGCACGGTGCTCCTGTGCAGTGATTCGCACACCTGCAGCGCCGGCGTGTTCAACTGCGTGGCGCGCGGCGTCGGCGGCCCCGACGTGGTCTATGCGGCGATCAAGGGCGAGACCTGGTTTCGGGTCGGCGAAACCATACGCTACAACATCGAAGGCAAGCTCGCGACTGCGGTGACGATGAAGGATGTGTTCCTGGACATGGCGGGGCGCTACGGCGATCACGCGACCCTGAACGTCGAGTTCGGCGGCTCCGGTGTCGCGGGACTCAGCATGGATGCGCGCAAGACGCTCACTACGATGGCCGCGGAGATCTCGGCGGAGTTCGCGACCTTCGAGCCCGACGATGTCATGCTCGACTGGGTGCGCAAGCGCAATCCGACGCCGTTCGAAGCCGTCTATCCGGACAAGGATGCGAATTACAAGGAAGTGCGCAAGCTCAACCTGTCCGCAGTCGCGCCCATGGTCGCGCTGCCCGACAGCATCATCGGCAATGTGCGGCCGGTGGCGGATGCAGTGGGCACCACGATCAATCAGGCCTTCGTCGGTTCCTGCGCCAACGGCACGCTGGAGGATCTCACGCTAGTCGCCAAGGTGCTCGAAGGCCACAAGGTGTCGCCGAATGTGCGCTTCCTGGTTACGCCCGGGTCGAACAATATTTACCGCGAAGCGCTGCGCACCGGCATCATCCAGAAGCTCGCCGATGCGGGCGCGATGGTGACGCCTTCGACCTGCGGCGCGTGCGGCGGCGGACACATGGGCGTGGTCGGGCCCGGGGAGACCTGCATCACGGCGACCACGCGCAATTTCAAGGGGCGCATGGGGGATCCCACGGCGCGCATCTTCATGGGGTCGCCCGCGACCATTGCCGCATCGGCAATCACGGGTGTGATCACCGATCCCCGTGAATTCATTAAATAAGGATCGATCCGATGAAATACACTGCACGAGTCTGGAAGTTTGGCGACAACATCAACACCGATCTGATCCTGCCGATCCTCGCGTTCTATCTCACGCCGCAGGAGCAGACGAAGTTCGTATTCAAGGCCAACCGGCCGGGTTGGGTCGAGCTGGTGCAACCCGGCGACATCATCGTCGGCGGCAACAACTTCGGCACCGGGTCCAGCCGTCCGGCGGCGCGCTCGCTGAAGAATCTCGGGCTGGGCTGCATGGTCGCCAACTCGATCAACGGCCTGTTCTTCCGCAACTGCGTGAACTTCGCGTTTCCGGCGATGGAATGCCCGGGCGTGTTCGACGGCTTTAATGAGGGCGATGTCGCGGAAATCGATTTCGATGCGGCGACCGTGAAGAACACGACGCAGAACAAGACGCTGCCCGGGATCGCGCTGCCGCCCAAGCTGCTGGAGCTGCTGAAGGCGGGCGGCATCTATCCGCTGCTCGAAAAGGAAGGATCGATCGCCCCCAGGAAGTAAGCAGTCGGCCATCCGGTCCGCAAACTTTTGTAAACGAGTAATAGCTAAAGCACTGCGCCGCGCTGCGGCGCAGTCGGCAGCCTTCCCCGCACGCAAGGTGCGGGAAAACCTTTAAAGGGAGGACAAGCATGAAAACCGAAAAGCCATCCACCGTCTTACGCAGGCTCTTGAACGAACCAGGTTGTCTGCGCACCATGTGGGGCAGTTGCGCGCATCACGCGCAGCTTGCGCAGTCCGTGGGCTTCAAGGCGTTCGGGATCTCAGGCTCCAAGACCAGCAGCTGGATCTATGGCATGCCGGATGCGGGTTACATCACGCAGACCGAACTGGTGGAAGCTACGCGCAACATCTGCAACGCGGTAAAGATGCCGGTGATCGTCGATGCCGACACCGGGCACGGCAACGCGGTCGGCGCGCGCCGCACCGTGGAGCTGCTGATCAAGGCGGGGGCGGGCGGCTGCTTCATCGAAGACCAGAAGTCGCCGAAGCGCTGCGGGTTCGTGAAGGGCAAGCAGCTCATCTCCGTGGACGAGGCGTGCGGCAAGTATCGCGCGGTGTGCGATCTGCGCGACGAGCTCGATCCCGACTTCATCATCATGGCGCGCACCGATGCGCGCGGCGCGGTGGGCGGCAGCCTGGAAGAGGCGATCAAGCGCGCCCAGGCCTATGCGACCACGGGTGTCGACGTGATCTATGCGGAAGCGCTGCAGTCGCGTGAAGAGATGAAGGCGGTCAGGGCCGCGGTGCCGAACATCTTGTTCCGGGCCACCGAAGGTGCCATCAAGCCGCCGCTCTCAGCCAAGGAAAAGGACGACCTGGGACTGTGCATGACCTCGATCCACTTCGTGCAGGTCGGCACCGTCGCGATGTACGATTTTCTGCTGGACTTCAAGGAGCGCGGCGAAGATGCGTGGAACGAGTTCAACGCGCGCACCAAGGATCACCCGCTGGGCGGCCTCGGCGTGTTCGACCTCACCGGCTTCCCGGAAGTCCTGAAGATCGAGCAGAAGTACCTGCCGCCCGAGGAGCTGGAGAAATACAAAGGGGAATCGCTCGGCACCTATGATCCGAGCACTGGACGCAGCGGGCAGATCAAACGTGGCTTCTGATTTGAGGCAGGACCGCATGGAGTGGATGGAGGAGCAGTTGTCATGAAACGTAAACTAAAAGTAGGCGTGGTCGGCGCCAGCATCAGCAACAGCCCGGACGGACGCGAGCGCTTTGCAGTGCGCGCGCACGTGCCCGCGCTGAAGGCCTTGTCCGATCTGTACGAAGTGACCGCGATCTGCACGTCGAAGATCGAAACGGCCACCGCTGCGGCGAAGCACTTCAACGTGCCGCATGCGTACGATCACATCGATCGCATGCTGAACGACCGCCCCGAGCTGGACGTGGTGTGCGTGAGCGTGAATCCCGCCATGCACCACCGGTTGGTGATGCCGGCGCTGCGCGCCGGCAAGCACGTCTATTGCGAGCAGGCGCTCGGCCTCAATACCGCCGAGGCGCAGGAGGCATACGACCTCGCCCACAGCAAGGGCCTGCGCACCGTGGTCGGCCACCAATACCATTACGAACCCGCCGTGCTGCAACTGGTGGAGATGGTGAAGGACGGCTATATCGGCAAGCCGCTGTCGTTCAACATCACGTACCTGGTCAGCGCGCACATCGCGCCGCGGCCGTCGCACCGCACCTGGCTGTTCAATTCGGAGTCGTGCGGGCATCCGGGATTCCGCAGCGCGCACAGCCTCGAGCGGCTGGTCTCGGTGCTCGGCGACGTCACCGACATCTGCGCGGACATAGAGGTGCTGGTGCCGGATCGTCCCAACCTGGACGGCGGGCCGCCCCTGCACACCACGCAGGCCAACAATCTCAATTACCTGCTGCGCGTCGGCGATGGCAGCGTGATGGGTACGCTGCAGGTGTGCCTGACGGCGTGGTTCGGGCTGGGCTGGGGTTTGCAGGTCTACGGCACCGAAGGCATGCTGATGCTGGGTGTGCAGGATACCGGCCCCAAGGACACGGTCAAGGGCGATCCCGATTCGGGAGAGCTGAGGCTCTATGGAGCGCGCATCGATATGCCGAAGCTGATGGCGAATCCGACTGCGCCGGAACTGTTCCAGCGCCAGTTCAAGGAAATCACGCCCTCGGCCAAGCACTATTTCGTGACCGGCATCGACCACAATCGCGCGACCTTCCCGGTGGCGCAGCTGTGGCATTCGTTCGCACACGCGATCGACGAAGGCCGCGAATGCGCGCCCAGTTTCCGCGACGAGCTGAAACTGCACTGCGTGATGGATGCGGCCGAAGCATCCACCAAAGACCGGCGTTGGGTGAAGGTCGATTACAGCCGGATACGCGGTTAGCTATAGACCGTACGTAAATCTGTGGGTGTAAGTCCCACCGTAAGTTGATCACAGCGAACGAAGCAAAGCGCAACTGCATGAGGGTGACCGAGTGTGGGAAGGAAGCGTGGAGCGAAGCTGCGAGCCGATGAACAAGAA
>CAIVHG010000097.1 GCA_903905655.1 uncultured beta proteobacterium
ATTCAATCGACTGCGCGCATCACACCGCGATCGGCGCTTTGATCGCCGGATGCGGGTCGTAGCCTTCGACCGTGAAATCCTCGTACTTGAATGAGTAGAGGTCGGTGACGTTGGGATTGATCTTCATCACCGGCAGCGCGCGCGGCGCGCGTGCGAGCTGGGTGCGCGCCTGCTCGAGGTGGTTGAGATACAGATGCGTGTCGCCGAAGGTGTGGACGAAATCGCCGAGCTTGAGGCCGCATACCTGCGCCACCATCATGGTGAGCAGCGCATACGATGCGATGTTGAAGGGCACGCCGAGGAACAGGTCGGCGCTGCGCTGATAGAGCTGGCAGGACAGGCGCTGGTCGGCGACGTAGAACTGAAACAATGCATGGCACGGCATGAGCGCCATGCGGTCGAGGTCGGCCACGTTCCAGGCCGAGACGATCATGCGTCGTGAATCCGGATTGCTTTTGAGCTGGGCGATGAGCGCGCTCATCTGGTCGATGTGGCGGCCGTCGGGCGCCGGCCACGAGCGCCACTGATAGCCGTAGACCGGGCCGAGATCGCCGTCGGGCTTCGCCCACTCGTCCCAGATCGTCACGCCGTTGTCGTGCAGATACTTGACGTTGGTCTCGCCCTTGAGAAACCACAGCAGTTCGTGGATGATCGACTTCAGGTGCAGCTTCTTGGTGGTGAGCAGCGGAAAGCCCGCGCTCAGGTCGAAGCGCAGCTGTGCGCCGAACACGCTGATGGTGCCGGTGCCGGTGCGGTCCGCCTTGCGCGTGCCGTGATCCAGCACGTGCTGCATGAGTTCCAGATAGTTACGCATAGGGTTCCATGAGCTGAGCCCGGTAGTTCGTTGGTCGCAAGGCAGCTATTCTACTATGTTGACCGGGTACGGCTTGGCCAGCATCCAGTTGACGATCGCATCCACCGTCTGCACTTCCCTGCCAAGAAAACCGTGGGGGCTGAGCGGCTCGCACGGGTCGCCCTGTAGTGGACCGCCGCCGTTCACCGTGATCAGCGGGTAGTTGCGGGCTGCGGCCAGCTTGCGCGCTTCTGGGTAGGGCGTGACGAAGCAGGTGTCGGCGGCATGGTGCACCAGCAGCACGGGAATCTTGATTTTCGTATAGTCGAACTGGCTCAGACCCCAGCCGGCGCGCGAAGCCATGAACAGCGTCGAGGTCAGCACCACGCCTTTGAAGCGCTCCCCGATTGAGGCGCCGAGCTCGGCGGCGGAGATGGTGCCGCGGCTGGTGCCGATCACGAACTGAGGCAGCCCCGGAAAGCGGCGCTGCAGTTCCTCGCTCACGCGTGCGATGTCAGCCGCGTGCCGCCCGCCCTCGCGGAAGTTATCGGACATGCCGCTGGCTTGGTCCGAAGGCGCGTCCAGCACGGCGGTGACGATGCCGCGCTCGACGTAGAGTCCGCGCGTGTGCACCAGGAAATTGCCATCGCCGAATCTGATGCGCCCGCCTTCGGAACGCAGCCGGATCGCGCCGTCGCCGCCAGGCAACAGCAGCGCCACCGCGCGCGGCGTTTCTCCTGTTGGGGCGCTCAGCAGGAACGACTGCGACACGCGGTCACGTGTCGCGACGGTCACGAGTTCCTCGGCGCCGGCGCTGGCGGCGACTGCGCACGCGATCAACGCGATGATGAGCAGGCGGTTGCGCATCGCGGCTCCGGAGTGATGAGTGAAGAGCGATTATAATCGGCGGCTCTCGCTCTCGCACGCTCAAAGGATCTTCATGCTGGCCAGCTTGCAACAACATGCGGCATTTCCGAACGCGGCAGCTCTGCGGCGCCACACGCACCTGCTGTGCGTGCTGCCGCGGCAGAAGACAGTCGATCCGCGCTGGCCCGGAGCGCAGTCTTTATCGCGCCTGCTCGCACGGCGCCGCATGAAGCCCGATGAACTCACGGGCAAGCCGCTCTCCGGCAACCTCGAGCACGGCGCGCTCGTGAGCTGGGTGATGCTGGATCTCAGCAAGCCTGAGTTCGAGCTGCAGTCCGTGGTGCGCGCTGCGCTGCAACCGTTGTTCGCGGAGCATCCGACGGAGATCGCGGTGGTGGTGGCGGGTGACGACAAGGCGCGTGCACGCGCCGCGCAGCTCGCCGTCTACTGCGCGTGGCTGAACGGCGCGGCCCTGCCGATGCGCAAGAAGAAACCCGAGCAGCGGCCGCTCGCGGTGATCCACGTATATGGATGGCGCGATGCCGGCGGCTATGCCGCACTGCGCGCGCGGGCCGAGGGCAACGTGCTGTGCCGCGAGCTGACGATACTGCCGCCCAATGAACTGACGCCGAGCAGCTATCGCCGCCGCCTGCGGGATCTGGCGCGGGAGTTTCATTGGAAGCGCGTGGAATACGATTACGCAAAGCTCAAGCGCATGGGTGCCGGCGCATTCTGCGCCGTCGCGCAGGGCAGCGCGGTGGCGGATGCCGCCATCGTGCACCTGTCCTATGCGCCCCCGCGCGCGAAGCATAGGCTCGCGCTGGTGGGCAAGGGCATCTGCTTCGATACCGGCGGCCATAATCTGAAGCCGGCGAGCTACATGCAATCGATGCACCGGGACATGAACGGCTCGGCGGTCGCGCTCGGCATCCTGCTCGCAGCGACACGCATGCGGCTGCCGATTGCGATCGACTGCTGGCTCGCGCTCGCGCAGAATGACATCGGCCCGAAGGCGTACAAGCAGAGCGAGGTGGTGAGCGCGCTCAACGGCACCACCATCGAGATCATGCATACCGACGCCGAGGGCCGTATGGTGCTCGCCGACACGCTGACGCTGGCGGCACGCGCCAAGCCGGGGCTCATTATCGACTTTGCGACCCTCACCGGCAGCATGCGTGTCGCGCTCGGTGGCCGCTACAGCGGGGTGTTCGCGACGGACAGCGAGCTCGCAACAAAGGCGGTGGCTGCCGGCAGCAGCTCGGGCGAGCGCGTGTGCGCGTTTCCGATGGATGAGGACTATGACAGCACGCTCGACAGCGCCATTGCCGACGTCAAGCAATGCACGCTCGAGGGCGAGGCCGACCACATTCTTGCCGCGCGCTTTCTGAGCCGCTTCATCGATGGCCTGCCGTGGATCCACGTCGACTTGTCGGCGCGCAACTGCAAAGGCGGGCTCGGCGCGGTGGCCACCGAGGTGACGGGGTTCGGCGTCGGCTGGGGGACGCAGTTCGTCCAGGGCTGGGTGTGAACCCGCACGCGCATCTGATCTCCGACTAGCGCTCGCCGCACCGGTGAAAGTCCACAATCAATTCGAGCTGCTGCGCGAGCGGCGCTTTGCGCCTTTCTTCGCGACCCAGTTTCTCGGCGCCTTCAACGACAACGTCTACAAGAACGCACTGGTCACGCTGCTCGCCTTTCAGTCGGTGCGCGGCTCGGCGGCCGATACCAGCACGCTGATCCTGCTGAGCGGCGCGCTCTTCATGCTGCCGTTCTTCCTGTTCTCGGCGAGCGCCGGCCAGCTCGCGGACAAATACGAGAAGTCGCGTTTCATCCGCTACATCAAGCTGTTCGAAATCGCCATCATGGTGCTGGGGGCGGTCGGCTTCTATACGCACCACATGGTGCTGCTGTTCGGCGCGCTGTTCCTGCTGGGCGTGCATTCCACGCTGTTCGGTCCGCTCAAGTACGCGATCATGCCGCAGCACCTGAGGCAGGAGGAACTGGTGGGCGGCAATGCGCTGGTCGATGCCGGCACCTTCATCGCGATCCTGCTCGGGACCATCCTCAGCATCCTGCTCATCGGCGCCGGCGATATCGGCATCGCGCTGGTGTGCGCCGGCACCATCGGCTTTGCGGTGCTGGGATGGCTGACGAGTTGCGCGATTCCGCATTCGCCGCCGCCGGATCCGCAGCTGGTCCTCAACCGCAACCCGTTCTCGGAGATCGTGCGCAACCTGTCATTTCTCAGGAGCAGCCGCAGCGTGTTCATGGCGGTGCTCGGCATCTCGTGGTTCTGGTTTCTGGGCGCCACCTTCGTCGCGCAGTTTCCGTTGTATGCGCGCGATTACCTCGGCGGGGACGAGCGCACCTACATGCTGCTGCTCGCGGTGTTTTCGATCGGCATCGGCATCGGCTCACTGCTGTGCGAGCGCTTGTCGGGGCACAAGATCGAAATCGGCCTGGTGCCGTTCGGTTCGATCGGGCTGACCGTGTTCGCATTCGATCTTTATCTTGCAACGCCCGCCGTAGCCGGCGCCGCGGCCGGTGTGCTCACATATGCCGCCGACCCGCATCACTGGCGCATGCTTGCCGACGTGCTGCTGATCGGCGCCTTCGGCGGCTTCTATGTCGTGCCGCTCTACGCGCTGGTGCAAAGCCGCACCGATCGCGCACATCAGTCGCGCATCATTGCCGGCAACAACATCCTCAATGCGCTGCTGATCGTGATCTCGGCGTTGCTGTCGATGGTGCTGTTGAGGTCAGGCTTCAGCATCCCGCAATTGTTTATGGTCACTGCGCTGCTCAATGCTGTGGTCGCGGTTTACGTCTATGCGAAGGTGCCGGAGTTCATGTCGCGCTTCCTGGCGTGGCTGCTCATACACACCATCTACAGGCTGAAAAGCAGCGGGCTCGATAGGATTCCTCAGACAGGCGCGGCGCTGCTGGTGTGCAATCGCATGAGCAGCGTAGCTGCGCTGATCATAACGAGCGCGTGCGGTCGCCCCATCCGCTTTGTCGTCGACCGCAGGTTGATGCGCGTACCGCTGCTGGGATTCGCATTGCGCACCGGCAACGCGATCGCAACGTCTGAGGAAGATGCGCACCTGCGGGAAAAGGCAGACGCTGAGCTCAACCAGGCGCTGCGCGCGGGTGAACTGGTCTGTGTGTTTTCGGAAGGCCACGCTTCAGAGGGCGGCGAACTTTTGCCCATTGACTCCGGCATCAGCCGCATCCTCGAACGCACACCCGCGACGGTCGTGCCGCTCGCATTGCGCCGCCTGCCCTTTGCGAAAGTCGCGCTGGCGGTGGGTGAGGTTTCAGAGGCGCGGGCTTAGCTGAGTAGGGCGGGTTAGGCGCGCCGTTTGCGCCGTAACCCGCCATGTAGATCCTGACGGATATCGTTGCACTCTTCCATTCTACGGCTGCAATGGCGGGTGTGACGCGCGGACCCGTTACTGGCGCAGGCAGCCGTTTGCAGGGAGCGCGCCTTGGCACTCGCTCCCGCTCCGGATCGTTACGCGAACGCCGTGTCGCGAGTGCCCGCCCTACGCCTGCTGCGCTGCGAGTCGCGTTAGCGCACTGGCTTAAGCCTCGCTTAGCCTTTCTTTCGCAGTGAGAGGCACGCTCTCAGCCTTTTTTCTTATCCCATGTATAGCGCACGGTGCGCTGCCAGCGCTGTTGCGCCTGCTTGAGCGGGTTCGCCATCTTGCCCGGGTGCGGCGGCTGCGGTGCGCGCGGCTTGCGTTTGTCGGGTGCGGATTTGGCGGCCATGTCGTGGTAGAGCTTAGCCCTCTGATAGGCACCATGTTAAACTCAACGCCCTGTAGACGCGAGTGGAGTGCAATGCATCATGTCGGGCAATACCCTCGGTAAATCGTTCTGTGTGACCTCGTTCGGCGAGAGCCACGGGCCGGCGATCGGCTGCGTGGTCGACGGCTGCCCGCCCGGACTGGAGATATCGGAAGCCGATATCCAGACCGACCTCGACCTGCGCAAGCCTGGCACCTCGCGGCACGTGACGCAGCGCCGCGAAGACGACATCGTTGAAATTCTATCCGGTGTGTTTGAAGGTAAGACCACCGGCACGCCGATCGGGCTGTTGATCCGCAACGTGGATGCGCGCAGCAAGGACTACTCGAAGATCAAGGACAGCTTTCGTCCTGGGCACGCCGACTACACCTATCTGCAGAAGTACGGCATCCGCGATTACCGCGGGGGCGGTCGGCAGTCTGCGCGCGAAACCGCGGTGCGGGTGGCGGCTGCAGGGATCGCGCGCAAATGGCTGCGTGAAAAATGCGGTGTCATCGTGCGCGGCTACATGTCGCAGCTCGGCCCCATCGAAGTTCCGTTCAAGAGCTGGGATGCGGTGCATGAGAATCCGTTCTTCGTGGCCGATGCGAGCGCCGTCGCGCAGCTCGAAGAGTTCATGGACCGGCTGCGCAAGTCCGGAGATTCGGTGGGCGCGAAGATCACGACCATTGCGACCGGCGTGCCGGTCGGCTGGGGCGAGCCGGTCTACGACAAGCTGGACGCTGAGATCGCCTACAACATGATGAACATCAACGCGGTCAAGGGCGTTGAGATCGGCGCGGGATTCGCCGCCGTCAGCCAGAAGGGCACCGAGCATTCGGATCAGATGTCGCCGCAGGGTTTTGTCACCAACAACGCGGGCGGCATACTGGGCGGCATCTCGACCGGCCAGGACATCATCGTCAATGTGGCGATCAAGCCGACCTCGAGCATACGGCTCAAACGGCACACGATCGACGTGGCGGGCAACCCGGCCATCGTCGAAACTCACGGGCGGCACGACCCGTGCGTGGGCATACGCGCGACACCGATCTGCGAAGCGATGCTCATCCTGACGCTCATGGATCACGCGTTGCGGCATCGCGCGCAGAATGCCGATGTCGTGTGCGCTACACCGAGGATCGCTGCGCAGGCGCCGCGTGCAGTAGCGGAGCGACTCAACGGCGCCGCTGCCACCGAGAATCCCGACCCCGAAGAAGCGTGACCTGCCGCGGGCGGGTTCACGCGGCGCAGCCTCATGCGTGATGTTCCCTATTGGCGCCTCGCCGGCGTCTACTTTTTTTATTTCGCTTACATCGGCGCGTTCGCGCCTTATTTCAGCCTCTACCTGAGCGCGCTGGGCATCGCGGCGAGCGGCATCGGCATCATCATGGCGCTGCCGCAGGCGGTGCGCATCCCGGCGCCGCACCTGTGGGGCTGGCTCGCCGATCGCAGCGGACGCGCATTGACCGTTGCGCGCATCGCTACGGTGGTGGGTACCGTCGTTTATTGCGCGCTGTTTGCTGCGCACAGCTTCTGGATTTTGTTCGTGGTGGTGCTGGTGATGAGTTTTTTTCTGAGCGCGCCGCTGCCCCTCATCGAAGGCGCCACGCTCTCGCACCTGGGCGAGCATACCTCTCACTATGGCCGCATCAGGGTGTGGGGATCGATCGGCTTCATTGCCACCGTGCTGCTGGTGGGCTATGCGCTCGACCGTCTGGAGATCTCGGCGCTGATCTGGATCATGCTCGCGCTGCTGCTCGCATTCAGCGTGCTGCTGGCCAGGGTCCCGGCTGCGCCGCACGCGGTGCACGCTCACGATCAGGTGCCGATCGCGCACATCCTGCGCCGGCCGGAGGTGATCGCGCTGATCGTCGCCTGTGCGCTGATGTCGATCGCACACGGCCCGTATTACAGTTTTTATTCGATTTATCTGGTCGCGCATGGCTATACCAAGTCGCAGGTCGGCTGGCTGTGGGCGCTCGGCGTGATCTGCGAGATCGGCATCTTTTTCTGGATGCCGCAGCTGTTTCGCGCGTACACGCTGCGCCAGGTGCTGCTCGCGAGCTTTGCGCTGACCGCGCTGCGCTTCGTCATCATCGCCTGGTGCGCAGAGAGCACGCCGCTGCTCGTGTTCGCGCAGACCATGCATGCGGCGAGCTTCGGCTCGTTTCATGCATCGGCGCTGGGCTTCATCAACAAGTATTTCAGCGGCCGCCATCAGGCGCGCGGCCAGGCGATCTACATGAGTCTCACCTTCGGGCTGGGCGGCAGCCTCGGGGGGCTGTATGCGGGCTACGCCTGGGAACAGATCGGCGCGGCTCTCACGTTCAGTGGCGCGGCAGCCGCTGCCGCCGCTGGGTGGCTGATTTTATGGCGCGTGCCACGGATGCGCTGATTAATGAGATAATCACTAACTTTTCCAATGGCTTAGGTGCAGGTAACCGATGCAAGCTCTATCGTTATACGACAAGTTGTGGGCCAGCCACGTCGTCCGTCAGGACGCCGACGGCACGGCGCTCATCTACATCGATCGCCATCTGGTGCACGAGGTGACGAGTCCTCAAGCCTATGAGGGGCTCAAGCTCGCGGGGCGCAAGCCATGGCGCGTGCAGTCGATCGTCGCCACCGCCGACCACAACACGCCGACCAAGGACTGGGACCAGGGGATCAAGGATCCGATCGCGCGGCTGCAGGTCGAGACGCTGAACGCCAATATCAAGGAGTACGGCGCGCTGCGCTTCTATCCTTTCCGGGATGAGAACCAGGGCATCGTCCACGTCATCGGACCGGAGAGCGGAGCGACGCTGCCGGGTATGACGGTGGTATGCGGCGATTCACACACCAGCACGCACGGCGCGTTCGGCTGCCTCGCGTTTGGCATCGGCACTTCCGAAGTCGAGCACGTGCTGGCTACGCAGTGCCTGGTCACCAAGAAAGCGCGCAGCATGCAGGTGTGCGTCGAAGGCGAACTCGGCGCGGGCGTCACCGCAAAAGATATCGCGCTGGCAGTGATCGGCAAGATCGGCACCGCGGGCGCCACCGGGCACGCGGTGGAGTTTACCGGCAGTGCGATACGCGCGTTGTCGATGGAAGCGCGCATGACGCTTTGCAATATGGCGATCGAGGCCGGCGCGCGCGCCGGCATGGTGGCGGTGGACGATGCTACGCTGGCATACGTCAAGGGCCGTCCGCTGGCGCCGAGCGGTGCGATGTGGGACGCCGCCGTGAAGTATTGGCGCACGCTCACGAGCGATGCCGGGGCGAAATTCGACACCACCGTCACGCTCGCTGCCGCAGACGTCAAGCCGCAGGTGACCTGGGGCACGTCGCCGCAGATGGTGACCACGATCGACGGCCGCGTGCCCGATCCGCAGCAGGAAGCGGATGCAGTGAAACGCGAGGGCATCACGCGCGCGCTCAATTACATGGGGCTCAAGGCGAATACGCCGATGACCGAGATCGCGATCGACAAGGTGTTCATCGGCTCGTGCACGAATTCGCGCATCGAAGACCTGCGGGCAGCCGCGGCGGTGGTGCGCGGCAAAAAGGTCGCGGCCAACGTCAAGCTCGCGCTGGTGGTGCCGGGCTCCGGGCTGGTGAAGAGGCAGGCTGAATCAGAGGGGCTGGATCAGGTGTTCGTCGCTGCCGGTTTCGAGTGGCGCGAGCCGGGATGCTCGATGTGCCTGGGCATGAACGACGACCAGCTCGCGCCCGGCGAACGCTGTGCCTCGACCTCCAACCGCAATTTCGAGGGGCGGCAGGGACCCGGCGGGCGCACTCATCTGGTGAGTCCGGCGATGGCTGCTGCGGCGGCGGTTGCCGGGCATTTTGTCGACGTGCGCGAATTGCATTAACGAAAGGAGACTGTTCATGAAAATCGTTATCTCATTTCTGCTCGTGATGTTTGCGCTGGCGGCTGCCGGATGCCATACGGTGGAAGGCGTGGGCAAGGACGTGAAGCAGGCGGGCATCGCCATCGAAAAGGCAGCTGAGAAGGCAAAGTAATGGAAAAATTTGTTTCCCGCGAGGGTCTGGTTGCGCCGCTCGACCGCAGCAATGTCGATACCGATGCGATCATCCCGAAACAGTTTTTGAAATCGATCAAGCGCGTCGGCTACGGCCCGAACCTGTTCGACGAATGGCGTTATCTGGATCACGGCGAGCCGGGGATGGATAATTCCAAGCGCCCGCTCAACCCTGATTTCATCCTTAACGCCCCGCGTTATCGCGGCGCGCAGATTCTGCTTGCGCGCGAAAATTTCGGCTGCGGCTCTTCGCGCGAACATGCGCCGTGGGCGATTTCGCAATATGGTTTCCAGGCGGTGATCGCGCCGAGTTATGCAGACATCTTTTTCAGCAACAGCTTCAAGAACGGGCTGCTGCTGATCAAGCTCGAAGCGCAGATTGTCGACCGGCTGTTCAAGGAGACGCAGTCGACCCCCGGCTACCGCCTTGCGATCGATCTGCAGGAACAGAGCGTGACGACGCCAGGCGGCGAGGTCATCAAGTTCGAGATCGACCCGTTTCTCAAGCACTGCCTGATTAACGGGCTCGATGAGATCGGGCTCACGCTGGAGCACGCCGAGGAGATTCGCGTGTACGAAGCGCAGCGCAAAAAACAGCAGCCATGGCTGTACATATAGAGGCAGGCATTTGATGAAGATCGCAGTATTGGCCGGCGACGGCATCGGCCCGGAAATTATCGAGCAGGCGCTGAAGGTGCTCGACGTGTTGAGGAAGGACGGACTCGCGCTGGAACTCGAGCATGCGCCCTATGGCGGCGCCGGCTACGATGCGTATGGCGATCCGCTGCCTGAGGGCACGCTGAAACTTGCGCAGGAGGCCGATGCGGTACTGTGCGGCGCGGTGGGCGGGCCGCAATACGACAAGCTGCCGCGCGCGCAACGGCCGGAACAGGGGTTGCTGCGCATCCGCAAGGCGCTGGGGCTGTTTGCCAACCTGCGGCCGGCGCTGGCGTTCGAGGAACTGGCTGGCGCGTCCTCGCTGAAGACCGAACTCGTGGCCGGGCTCGACGTGCTGATCGTGCGCGAGCTCACGGGCGATATCTATTTCGGCGAACCGCGCGGCCGGCGCAACAATGCTGAGGGCGAATGCGTCGCCTACGACACGATGCTCTATTCGGAATCCGAAATACGGCGCATCGCTGAAGTCGCGTTTGGGCTCGCGCTCAAGCGCGGCAAAAAGCTCACGTCGGTGGACAAGGAAAATGTGCTCGAGACCAGCCGCCTGTGGCGCGAGGTCGTGAAGGAGACGGCGAAGCGTTATCCGCAGGTGGAGCTGTCACACATGTACGTCGACAATGCGGCGATGCAGCTGGCGCGCGCGCCCAAGCAGTTTGACGTCATCGTCACCGGCAACATGTTCGGTGACATCCTGTCGGACGAAGCATCGATGCTGACCGGCTCGATCGGCATGCTGCCTTCCGCATCGCTCGATTCCAATAACAAGGGCCTGTACGAGCCGGCGCATGGGTCGGCGCCCGACATCGCGGGCAAGGATATCGCGAACCCGCTGGCGACGATTCTGTCGGCGGCGATGATGTTGCGCTATACCTTCGAAATGGAGCAGGAAGCAGCCCGCGTAGAGGCGGCAGTGAAACGAGTGCTGGCCCAGGGTTGTCGAACGGCTGATATATATGAAGCCGGAACGCGCAAGGTCGGCACGGCTGAGATGGGCGACGCAGTCGTTGCAGCATTAAGAGCCTAAGAGCGGGCCTAAGGGCAGGCCTGAGAGCGGTGGTCGCTTCGGGCGGCAACAGGTAATCAAAGAGATCGGATCATGATGAGAGTGGGTTTTATCGGTTGGCGCGGGATGGTGGGTTCGGTGCTGATGCAGCGCATGCAGGCCGAGCGCGACTTCGATCATGTCGAGCCGGTGTTCTACACGAACTCCCAAGTCGGCGCGTCGGGGCCCGCGATCGGAGGCGCTGCGCAGCCGCTCAAGGATGCGCGCGACATCGCTCAGCTCAAGGCGATGGAAGTGCTGATCTCCTGCCAGGGCGGTGACTATACGACCGAGATCTACCCGAAGCTGCGGGCCGCTGGATGGGAGGGCTACTGGATTGATGCCGCGTCCACGCTGCGCATGAAGGATGATGCTGTGATCGTGCTCGACCCCGTCAATGGCGATGCGATCAGGCAGGCTTTGAAGCGCGGAGGCCGCACCTTCATCGGCGGGAACTGCACGGTGAGCCTGATGCTGATGGCGATGCACGGGCTGTTCAAGCGCGACCTTGTAGAGTGGGTCACTGCGATGACCTATCAGGCTGCCTCCGGCGCGGGTGCGCAAAATATGCGCGAGCTGCTGCAGCAGATGGGGCGTGTGCACGCGGTTGCCAGCGCACAACTCAAAGATCCGGCTTCTGCGATCCTTGACATCGACAGCGCAGTGACTTCGGCGCTGCGATCCGATGATTTTCCAGTCGAGAATTTTGGTCATCCGGTCGCCGGCAGCCTGCTGCCGTGGATCGACAAGGACCTGGGCAACGGCCAAAGCCGTGAGGAATGGAAGGCGGGCGCGGAGGCCAACAAGATACTCGGCCGCGACGCGAACCCGATTCCGATGGAAGGCATCTGCGTGCGCATTGGCGCCATGCGCTGTCACAGCCAGGCGCTCACGGTGAAGCTCAAGCAGGATGTGCCGCTCGATGAAATATCCGGCATGCTGGCTGAGGCGAACGAATGGGTAAGCGTGGTTCCCAATCAGCGCGAGGTCACGCTTGCGGAGCTGACGCCGGCGCGTGTGACCGGCACGTTGAGTGTGCCTATCGGGCGCTTGCGCAAGCTCAAGCTCGAGGCGGGTGGCGCGCATCTGACGGCATTTACCGTCGGCGATCAGTTGCTGTGGGGCGCAGCCGAGCCGCTGCGGCGCATGTTGCGCGTGCTCCTGGCGGAAAAAAGCACCTTAAAGTAGGGCTTTTGCCCTGATCAAATCCGTCCGTTGGCCGGTAGAATCGCCGTTCGTTTGCTGGGCTGTAGTGCAATCAAGTTAGAGGAAGGGTTAGCTTGCATCCCTAACTGATTGATGTTAGCTTATTTATCGCTTCAGGAAACAAAAGGGCGGGCGGTGCTAAAAAACACATACAAAACATGGGTTTTTGCAGGACTCCTCCTTTGCTCGCCATGGTTTGCCGATGCCGCCGGTTTCGGAAAACTCACCATCCTTTCTTCGCTGGGCCAGCCCTTGCGCGCGGAGATCGAACTGGTCGCGGTGCAAAGCGAGGAACTGGCGACGCTTAGCGCGCGCCTGGCGGCTCCTGAAGCATTCCGCGCAGCGAATATCCAGTACAACCCAGCGCTGGCAGGTGCCCGCGTCACGCTGGAAAAGCGTGCCGACGGCCAACCATTTGTTCGTATCGTCTCGAGCCGCGTGCTCAATGAACCGTTCATCGATCTGCTCGTTGAGGTGAGTTGGGCGCAGGGGCGCCTCGTGCGCGAATACACCGCGCTCATCGATCCTCCAGGCTTCGGCACCGCCGACGCTTCCGTCACGCCGTCGGTTGCGCCACCGCCTGTAGCGGGTGAATCGGTCACGCCTCCATCCGAGCCTGTAGCAGTTGGCGAGCCGCCAAGCGCCGCCGCCAGCAGCTCCGCTGCTGCACCTACTACTACGCCCCGGACTACCCGGCAGGCGGCGGGCAGCACCTATGCCGTGAAGCATGGCGACACGCTGGCAAAGATAGCCGCGCAAACCAAGCCGCAGGAAGTAACGCTCGAACAGATGCTGGTAAGCCTGTATCGCAATAATCCGGATGCGTTCAGCGGCAACATGAACCAGCTCAAGTCGGGAAAGATACTGCGCGTCCCGCAACCGGAACAAATTGCGGAAACGACGCCTGGCGACGCGCTGAAAGAAATACATGTGCAGGCGGCCAACTGGAACGCATATCGGCAGCGTCTCGCGCAGGCGGCTGCAGCTTCTGCGCCGGAAGCGAAGTCCGCGGCGAGCGGAAAGATAGTCACCGCTGCCGAAGACAAAGCGGCCGGCAAGGAAGCACCAAAAGAAGTCTTGAAGCTGTCTAAGAGCGAGGCGTCATCTGGAAGCGCGCCGGGCGCATCCGGCAGTGGCGGGCTTACCTCTGCGGAACGGCAAAAAGCGCGCGAAGACGAAGCGCTGGCGCGCGAGAAAGCGCTTACTGAGGCCAATGACCGGATCGCGCAGCTCGAGAAGACCGTGGCCGGCATGCAGCGTCTGCTTGAACTCAAGGGACAGACAGCGCGCAACGAGAACGCTAAGAGCGAACCAGGCGCGCCGTCGGCGCCGGGAGCGAGCGAGCCGCCCAAGAGTGCCGCACCGGTGGCAGCGGTTGCGCCTACGGCCCCTCAAGCGGGGCCAGCGTCCAGCCAGCCGCCCAAGGTTCCTCTTAAGGTGGTGCCGCCGCCTCCTGCTCCAAACTTGGTAGACCAGATTTTGCGCGAACCCCTGTACCTTGGAGGTATAGCTGCGGGGGTGATCGCCTTGTTCGCTGGCGGCATTGCATATTCGCGGCGTCGCCGCCTCGCGGAAAGTGCCGAACTCGATGAAAGGCTTGCCCCCACTATGGGCGCAGCGCCGGACACTGACGTGCATGCTGCAGATGTGGCTCCGGTCGTGCAGACGCGCGTGTCGGCGTTGGCTGCAGACGACGTTGACCCGCTTGCGGAGGCCGAGCTCTATCTGAATTTCGGGCGCGATGTGCAGGCCGAGGAAGTATTGAAGGAGGCGCTCGAAAAGAATCCCAAGAATGAGGAAGCCCAACTCAAGCTGTTGCATATCTACGCAGGCCGCCGGGATAAGGACGCGTTCGAGAAAGTCGCCCGCGGCCTCAATAGCCAGACTTCAGGTTCCGGCGAGCGCTGGCAGAAGGCAGCGGCGATGGGATACGCTTTCGATGCTGAGAATGCCCTCTATGCCGCGGGACGCAGCGCGGCGGCTTCAGTGCTGCCCGCTGCGATTAGCGCTGCGATTCCTGAGCTTGATTTCGATCTCGATCTCGCGCACGACTTCAAAGCGCCGGACACCATGATCGAATTCGGCTTGGGTGATGCCGAGAAGACCATGATTGTGCCCCGGGAGATGCGTACTGCTGCAGCGGCGCAACCCAGCGCGGCGGATGACATCACCGATGATTCGGGTACGGTGCGGGGGGCGGCAGAAGCTGAACCCGATTTCGTGCTCGACAAGACTCTCGACAAAGTCGAGCGGACGGTGGTTGATGCCGCACCGGCCGCGCCGATGGCAAATGTCATAGATTTCGATGCGGATGCCGGCGCGGTCATTCATACGATGCCCACCCGGCCGGAGCAGGTTTCTGAATTTTCCGGATTGGAGCCAGCGGCCGTTGAGGCCCACGATTCAGCGCCCGCATTTGATGGCAGTGCGCGCCTGGAGGGGCCGCATGCGACCTTGGTCCAGGGCGGTGCGATCGTTTCCGACCTGAAGTTTGATTCGGGCAGCGTCGGTGCGGGTCCCACGTTTTCACTGGATGATATCGATCTTGATCTGGACATCGATACCGCCCCGAAGGCAGCGGTTGAGACGAAGGACGAGGGAGCGAAGGACGATCACTGGTACGATGTGCAAACCAAGTTCGATCTCGCCAAGGCCTATCAGGAGATGGGCGACAAGGACGGGGCTCGTGAGATCCTGCAGGAAGTGATCGTGGAAGGCGACTCTGATCAGAAGACTGAAGCGAAGCAATTGCTAGACACTCTGGTTTGATGGGCGGTTGAATTTCCGCGCCATCGGGTCGAGCTGATTGCCTTCATCCAATCGCGGGCTGTGCTTTGAGCACAGCCCTTTTTATTTTTGCGGTTCATAATAGAACCTGTGTTCTAGTCGTGACCGGTGAGATCCGGGTAGGTAAGGGGTGGCAGTGAGAATAGCGCTTGGGATTGAATACGACGGCAGCGGGCATTGCGGCTGGCAGACGCAGCCTTCAGGGCAGGGCATCCAGGATGTCCTCGAGCGCGCAGCAGGCAGCATTGCGGGACATCGGGTCTCCACGATTTGTGCGGGGCGTACCGATGCCGGCGTGCATGCGCTTGCCCAGGTGGTGCATTTCGACACCGAGGCCGAGCGTCCAGTGAGTGCCTGGGTGCGCGGGACCAACGCGCTGCTGCCCGCCGGTGTTGCAGTAATCTGGGCGCAGCGGGTAGATGCGGAGTTTCACGCGCGCTACTCCGCCCGGGAACGGTGTTACCGCTATGTGCTACTGAATCATCCAGCGCGTCCGGCGCTCAGTCATGGGCGAGTCGGCTGGTTCCATGCGCCGCTCGACGTGGAACGCATGCGCGCCGCTGCGATCCCGCTTCTGGGCGAGCATGATTTCAGCGCATTTCGATCGTCCGAATGTCAGGCAAAATCTCCGGTCCGCGAACTGCGGCGCCTGGAGGTGGAGCGGCACGGCGACTATGTGGTGTTCGATTTCTCAGGCAATGCGTTTCTGCATCACATGGTGCGCAATATCGTGGGCAGCCTGATCTACGTTGGCGCAGGCAAGAAGGACGCGGCCTGGCTCGGTATCCTGCTTGCGGGGCGCAACCGTGCCGCCGCTGCGCCCACTGCGGCAAGCGCGGGGCTGTATCTGACCCGGGTGCGATATGATGTGCGCTGGGCGCTACCCGATCCCGGCATGCGGACACCAGCCTTCTGGATTCAACAGTACACATGATGCAAACGGCCGTCAAAATCTGCGGCATCACGAATTGCGATGACGCTCGTGCGGCGGCAGACGCCGGCGCCCATGCGCTCGGTTTCGTATTCTGCGCGGCGAGTCCGCGCTTTGTTGCGCCCGCAGCTGCGGGAAAGATCATACACGCGCTGCCGCCGTTTCTGATGACGGTCGGGCTGTTCGTTAATCCGGGCGCAGACGAGGTCGAGCGTGCGCTCGCGGATGCGCCGCTGAATCTGCTGCAATTTCACGGCGAGGAAACTCCCGAGTTCTGCGCGCAGTTCGGCGTGCCTTATATCAAAGCGGTACGCGTGCAGCCGGGCGTCGATTTGCTACAATACACGCAGCGTTACCGCGCGGCACGCGGGTTGCTGCTCGACGCCTTTGTCGAGGGAACGCATGGCGGCACCGGACGCGTATTCGACTGGGCTCTGATACCGCGGGAATTGCCGCTCGCGATCATCCTGTCGGGCGGGCTCAATCCTTCGAATGTGGCGCTGGCGATCGAACGCGTCAGGCCATCCGCGGTTGATGTAAGCTCCGGGGTCGAATCCAGTCCGGGCGTCAAGGACGTGGTGAAGATTGCGGCTTTCATGAAAGAGGTGTGTAGTGCAGCTGTATGATCTTCCTGACGACAAGGGACATTTCGGTACCTACGGCGGCGTGTATGTCGCGGAGACGCTGATCGCGGCGCTCGACGAACTTAAGGCCGCCTACCTGCACTACCGCAACGACCCCGAATTTCGCGCCGAACTGGATTACGAACTCAAGCATTACGTCGGGCGGCCCAGCCCGATCTATCATGCACGGCGCTGGACCGAGCATTTCGGAGGCGCGCAGGTCTATCTGAAACGTGAGGACCTGAATCATACCGGCGCCCACAAGATCAACAACACTGTCGGACAGGCGCTGCTGGCAAAGCGCATGGGCAAGCCGCGCGTCATCGCGGAAACCGGCGCCGGACAGCACGGAGTCGCGACCGCCACGGTTGCCGCCCGTTATGGCATGCAATGCGTGGTCTACATGGGTTCCGAGGACATTCGGCGGCAGGCGCAGAATGTGTATCGCATGAAGCTGCTGGGCGCAACCGTGGTGGCAGTCGAAAGCGGATCGCGCACGCTGAAAGACGCATTGAACGAGGCGATGCGCGATTGGGTGGCGCACGTTGACGACACGTTTTACATTCTGGGCACGGTCGCGGGGCCGCATCCTTATCCTCTGATGGTGCGCGACTTCCAGTCAGTGATTGGGATCGAGGCGCTGCAGCAGATGCCGGAGCTCGCGGGGCGTCAGCCGGATGCGCTGCTCGCGTGCGTGGGCGGAGGCTCAAATGCGATGGGGCTTTTCTATCCCTATATCGATCACCCGGAGGTGCGCCTGATCGGCGTGGAGGCCGCCGGATTCGGGATCGAGAGCGGCAAGCACGCCGCGACGCTGTGCGCCGGTAGGCCGGGGGTGCTGCACGGCAACCGTACTTATCTGATGCAGGATGATGCGGGCCAGATCATCGAGACGCACTCGATTTCAGCGGGCCTCGATTATCCGGGCGTGGGCCCGGAGCACGCCTGGCTCAAGGACAGCGGCCGCGCCGAATATGTGGCGGTTACCGATGACGAAGCTCTGGCGGCGTTTCACGACCTGTGCCGGCTCGAAGGCATCATCCCGGCGCTGGAATCGAGCCATGCGCTGGCCTACGCCGCGAAGCTCGCGCCGCGCATGCGCAGCGATCAGATACTGCTGGTCAATCTTTCAGGGCGCGGTGATAAGGACATGCACACGGTCGCGGAGAAATCCGGCCTCACTCTCTGAGCCTGCAGACGAAAGCTAAACATGAAACCTGAGACACTGCTGATCGAGTCTACTGCGCGCTGCGCTGCATGCGGGCATGGTGCGCTGCCGGCGTTGCGTTTTGTACGGCGTTGCTGATGTCGCGGATCGCTCACACTTTCGAACTGCTGGCGCAAAGCCGGCGCAAGGCACTGATACCTTTCATCACCGCCGGTGACCCGGATGCGGCATTGACCGTCCCGCTGATGCATGCGCTGGCCGACGCCGGTGCGGACGTGATCGAACTGGGCGTGCCGTTTTCCGATCCCATGGCGGACGGTCCGACCATACAGCGTTCAAGCGAACGCGCGCTGAAGCAGGGCACTACGCTGGCGCATGTGCTGGGGTGGGTGGCTGAGTTTCGCAAAACCAATACCCGCGTGCCGGTGGTGCTGATGGGCTATGCGAATCCGATCGAGGCGATGGGCGCAGAGGCGTTTGCCGAGCGGGCGCAGTCGGCCGGGGTCGACGGCGTGCTGGTGGTCGATTATCCGCCGGAAGAGGCGGAGCGCTGGGCGGAGTTGCTCGCTGTACGCGGGATAGACGCTATCTTTCTGATTGCCCCAACCTCCTCGCAGGAGCGCATCGAGCGCGTGGCGCGCCATGCCCGCGGCTATGTTTATTACGTGTCGCTGCGTGGCGTGACCGGTGCGGCAAACCTCGATATCGCCGAGATCGCACGCAAGATTCCGCAACTGCGCGAGCATGTAAAGCTGCCGATTGCGGTGGGCTTTGGCATCCGGGATGCGCAAAGCGCGCGCGCGGTTGCCAATGTCGCCGACGCCGTCATCATCGGCAGCCGGCTGGTGCAGGAGATCGAGGCCTGTCCGCGCGAACGCGTGCTGGGCAGCATTTCCGCGCTCATCGGCGAGATACGCCGTGCGCTGGACGCCTGATTCAGTCCCTGGCCTTGATTGCGGCTGCTCTGAGTTTAGTACCCCTGGAGCGTAGTAAAATATCCGCCGGCAACATTCGCCGTGCAGCCCGCATCGGCTGCGCAGCCTTGCAGGAGAGAGGTCCGCACTCATGAGCTGGTTACAGAAGTTACTGCCACCGAAGATCAAGCGCGATACCGGCAGCCCGAAGAAGGTCGTTCCGGAGGGGCTGTGGAGCAAGTGCGTGTCCTGCGAAGCGGTGCTCTACCGTACCGATCTGGAGCAAAATCTGTATGTGTGCCCGAAGTGCGCTCACCATCATCGGATCTCTGCGCGCGAGCGCATCGATTATCTGTTCGACGTCGAGGGCCGTTACGAGATCGGCTGCGAGATCAAGCCGCTGGACATCCTCAAGTTCAAGGACAGTCGGCGCTACCCCGAGCGCCTGGAAGAGGCGCAGAAGGAAACATCCGAGGACGATGCGCTGATCGTGATGCAGGGCAGCGTCAAGACGGTGCCGCTGGTGGCCGCGGTTTTCGAGTTCAAATTCATGGGCGGCTCCATGGGATCGGTGGTGGGCGAGCGCTTCGTGCGCGGCGTGCAGGTGTGCATCGAGCAGAGGCTGCCGTTCGTTTGCTTTACCGCGAGCGGCGGGGCGCGCATGCAGGAAGGATTGTTCTCGCTGTTGCAGATGGCAAAGACTTGCGGTGCATTGACGCAGTTGACGGCCGAAAAGCTGCCTTTCATTTCTGTGCTCACGGATCCCACGATGGGTGGAGTCTCCGCGAGCTTTGCGCTGATCGGCGACGTCGTGCTCGCGGAACCCGGCGCTCTGATCGGCTTTGCCGGGCCGCGCGTCATCGCGCAGACGGTGCGCGAGACGCTGCCCGAAGGCTTTCAGCGTGCGGAATTTCTGCTGCAGCATGGCGCCATCGACCGCATCGTCGACCGCCGCGAGATGCGTGACAAGCTCGTCAACCTGATTACGCTGCTGCGCAGGCTGCCGGCGGCGGCTTGACCGGATTCACCTCAACGGCACGCTACTCAGTGTGTTCCTGAAGGCGCGTGCAACGTGACGCCTGAAACCATTGACCCGAAGCCGCGGACCCTCTCCGACTGGCTGGTATACCTGGAGCACATACATCCGCAGTCGATTGCGATGGGGCTCGATCGCGTGGAGCGCGTGCGCCGCGCGCTGGGCATAGCACCGCGCTGCGTGGTTATCACCGTCGGCGGTACCAACGGCAAAGGATCGTGCTGCGCCATGCTCGAGGCGATGCTGCTCGCTGCCGGTTATCGCGTCGGCTGCTATACCTCGCCCCATCTGCTGCGTTATAACGAGCGCGTGCGCATCGCCGGACTTGCGTTGGACGACGGTAACCTGTGCCGTGCGTTCGAGCGCATCGAGGCAGCACGCGACGGCGTACTGCTCACGTATTTTGAATTCGGCACGCTGGCTGCGATGCTTGCGTTCGAGGAGGCCGCGGTCGAAGTGGCAATCCTGGAGGTGGGGCTGGGCGGGCGGCTCGACGCCGTCAACGTTTTTGATGCCGATTGCGCGCTGGTGGCTGCAGTGGATATTGACCATGTCGATTATCTGGGAGCCAGCCGCGAAGCGATCGGCTTCGAGAAAGCCGGCATCTATCGGGCTGGCCGCCCGGCGATCTGCGCCGACCGCGATCCACCCCGTTCCCTGATCGCGCATGCGCAGGATATTGGTGCGCAGCTCCTGCTGATCGGCCGCGATTTCGGCTTCAGCGCCGAACGCGGGCAATGGGGATACTGGGGCCCGAACGGCAAACGCCATGGGCTGCCTCATCCGCTGCTGCGCGGTGAGTTTCAGCTCGCGAATGCGGCGGCATGTATAACGGCGCTCGAAGAACTGCACAAGCGCATCCCGGTGGCGGCCCAGGACATTCGCGGCGGTCTGTTGTCGTGCGAGATACCCGCCCGATTCCAGGTGCTTCCGGGGCAGCCGGTCGTGATCCTCGACGTAGCGCACAATCCGCAGGCGGCGCGCGCGCTGGCTCAGAATCTTTCGCTTATGGGCGGCTCCGGGCAGACGGTGGCAGTGTTTTCCATGCTCAAGGACAAAGACATCATAGGGGTGGCAAGCGCGCTCAAAGACCAGGTGACGCGCTGGCACGTGGCACCCGCGCAGGGAGCGCGCGCTGCTAGCGCGGACGAGGTATGCGCTGCGCTTGCGCAGGCGCAGGTCACGGCTCCGATTCAAAGGCACGGCGACGTCGCGGGCGCCTGGCGCGCTGCCTGTGATACTGTGGCCAGAGATGATAAAATCATCGTCTTTGGTTCGTTTCTAACAGTGGCGGCTGTCATGCAGGAGCGGCAGAGCGCGGGCGCGAATAGAACTTAATTGGCGAGTAACCAGACCCAGGCGATATGGCGAAGAGCATAAGCGAAGAAGAGCTGCAGCTCAGAAAGCGCGCGCGGCGCCGGCTGATCGGGGCAGTCGCGTTGGTCCTCATCGTGGCCTTGTTCCTGCCGATGGTGTTCGACGGTCAGCCCAAGCCCGTGGAACAGGACATCAGCATCCAAATTGCATCGCCTAACGCGGGAACAGGAAGCGTCGTTTCCACCGTCACTTCCAGTAGCGTAACTTCGCAGCCGGCCGCGAAGCCGGAGGCGCCGCGTTCCGAGGAGCCGGTCACCCCTGCACCCAGTGCGGAAACGGCACCTGAAGCGGCGTCCAAAGCTGTCCAGGCGAATAACACCGAAGTGCCGTCCGAAAAAGCGGCGCCCGCCGAGCCGACACCATCGCTGCCGAAGGCTGTAGCGGATTCCGGCGCAAAAGCCGCGCCACCTACTAAAGCCAGCAGCGCCGCCGCGGCGCCGCAGTCCAGCGAATACGTGATCCAGGTCGCCGCCATGGGCGATGCGAAAAAAGCGAAGCAGATGCAGCAGCAGATGACGGCCGCAGGCATCAAGGCCTACCTGGAAGTGGTGCCGACCAAAAGTGGGGATGTGACGCGGGTGCGCGCCGGTCCTTATGGCTCGCGCACTGCAGCGGAGAAGGCGCGCGACAAACTCAAGACGCTGGGCATGGCCGGCAGTATTTTGGGCAAAACGCCTGACAAGGCCAAGGACCGCAAATGACGCGCGCGGCCCGCGGTGTAAGCATTTGTGCGGGCGCCGTTCATCACTTTGAGCGCAGACATGACCTGGTTTGATTACGCGGTACTCGCCATCATGTCGATTTCGGTGCTGATCGGGATCATGCGCGGCTTCGTGCGCGAGTCGCTGGCGCTCGCTGCCTGGGTCGTCGCGTTCTTTGTAGCGCAGAAATTTTCAACCGATGTCGAGCGGTTGATCGCGTCGGCGATCACGGTACCGTGGCTGCGCTCGCTGGCGGCCTTCGTCGGTTTGTTTTTGGCGGTACTGCTGGTGATGAGTCTGCTGGCGTTTCTGGTCTCGCGGCTGGTGCAAACGACCGGACTGGGGCTGACCGACCGTGCGCTGGGCGCGGTCTTCGGACTTGCACGCGGCCTTGCCGTCGTGCTGATGGCGATGCTGATCGCGGGTTTCACTCCGCTGCCGCGACAGGCGGCGTGGCGCGACGCGATGTTCAGTGCGCCGCTCATGGCGCTTGCCCAGGTGGTGAGGCTGTGGATGCCTACGGCGCTCGCCAAACATATCAATTACCCATAAAGCGACTACGATCATGTGCGGCATTCTCGGCGTAGTGGCAAAGAACCAGGTGAACCAGCTCCTCTATGATGGGCTGCTGGTGCTGCAGCATCGCGGCCAGGACGCGGCCGGCATCGTGACTGCAGACGGGGCGCTCTTCCACATGCACAAAGGCGGCGGCATGGTGCGCGATGTATTTCGCACGCGCGATATGCGCACGCTGCTGGGATCGAGCGGCGTGGCGCATACGCGCTATCCGACGGCCGGCTCGGCGTGGTCGGCGGCCGAAGCGCAGCCGTTTTACGTGAACTCTCCGTTTGGACTGGTGCTGGCGCACAATGGAAATCTCACCAACTCGGTGCAGCTGAAGAGCGAGCTCTTCCGGCAGGACCTGCGCCATGTCAACACCAATTCTGATTCCGAAGTCCTGCTGAACGTGCTGGCGCATGAACTCGAGGCGTCCGCGACCAACTATAAGCTGGAGCCGGCGACGATCTTCACCGCCGTCTCCGGGGTGCATCGGCGCTGCCGCGGCGCGTACGCGGTGGTCGCCATGATCGCGGGCTACGGTCTGCTTGCGTTTCGCGACCCCTATGGAATCCGGCCGCTGGTGTTCGGCAAGCTCGAAACCGAGCACGGGGTCGAATACCTGGTGGCGTCTGAATCGGTGGCGCTCGATGCACTCGGCTATGAAGTGGTGCGCGATGTGGCGCCGGGCGAGGCGATATTCATCGACGAGGATGGAAATTTCTATGCCCAGCAGTGCGCGCCTAACGCGACGCTCAACCCATGTATTTTCGAATACGTTTATCTGGCGCGGCCGGATTCGGTGATCGATGGCATCTCAGTCTATGAAACGCGGCTGCGCATGGGCGAGAGCCTGGCTGACAAGATCAAGCGCCAATACGCGCACCTCGATATCGATGTCGTGATCCCGATTCCGGATTCAAGCCGCCCCGCGGCCATGCAGCTGGCAAATCGCATGAATCTGCCGTACCGGGAAGGCTTCATCAAGAACCGCTATATCGGGCGCACCTTCATCATGCCGGGGCAGGCCATACGGCGGCGCTCGGTGCGCCAGAAGTTGAATGCCATAGGCATGGAATTCAAGGGCAAGAACGTGCTGCTGGTCGACGATTCCATCGTGCGCGGAACCACCAGCCAGGAGATCGTGCAGATGGCGCGCGAATCCGGAGCGCGCAGGGTATTCTTTGCTTCGGCAGCGCCGCCAGTGCGCTTTCCCAACGTTTATGGCATCGACATGCCGACGCGCGACGAACTGATCGCGACCGGCCGCAGCGACGAGGAGATCGCGCGCGAAATCGGAGCTGACCAGCTCATCTATCAGGACCTCGAAGCGTTGACGGCGGACGTGCGGGCGTTGAATCCCGAAGTGACGAATTTCGAGGATTCCTGCTTCAGCGGCGTTTACGTGACAGGCGACGTGACGCGGGAATATCTCGACGGCATTGAAGCGCAGCGCCGCGATGGCAATAAAGAGACGGAACAAGCGGCCAACCAGCTTGCCCTCAACCTGGAAACTGTGGAATAGAACGGATGGACAACAAGGAGAAATACGACCTGGAGACGCTCGCCGTGCGCGGCGGCATCGAACGCAGCCAGTTCGGTGAGCATTCGGAAGCGCTGTATCTCACGTCGAGTTTCGTTTTCAAGTCTGCGGCGCAGGCGGCAGAGCGTTTTGCGGAGCGCGAGCAGGGGCCGATCTATTCGCGCTTCACCAATCCGACGGTCAAGGTATTCGAAGAGCGCCTGGCGCATCTCGAGGGCGCGGAGTGCTGCGTGGCGACGGCTTCCGGCATGTCGGCGATCCTCGCGATGGTGATGGGGCTGCTCAAGGCGGGCGACCACGTCATCGTGTCGCACAGTGTATTCGGCGCCACCGTGCAGCTCTTCACCGGCATCCTGCAGCGCTTCGGCTTGGAATCGACGTTTGTTTCGGCGACCGATGTCAGCGCCTGGAAGCAGGCGGTCAAGCCGAACACCCGGTTGTTCTTCCTGGAGACGCCTTCCAATCCGCTCACCGAGATTTCGGACATCGCCGCGCTCGCGCGTGTTGCCCATGAGGCAGGAGCGCTGCTCGCCGTCGACAATTGTTTTTGCACGCCGGCGTTGCAGCAGCCGCTCGCCCTAGGCGCGGACATCGTGATTCATTCGGCGACCAAGTACCTGGACGGGCAGGGGCGCGTGCTGGGCGGTGCGGTGCTCGGCAAGCGCGAGGTGATACTTCCGGGCGTGCTGGGTTTTCTGCGCACCGCGGGCCCGACCATGAGTCCATTCAACGCCTGGGTGATCTTGAAGGGCATGGAGACGCTCAAGATCAGAATGGAAGCGCAGTGCGCGAGTGCGCTTGAGCTTGCGCGCTGGCTGGAAGCGCAGCCCGGCATCGAGCGCGTGTTCTATCCGGGACTGCCTTCGCATCCGCAGCACGCGCTTGCCATGAAGCAGCAAAAGAATGGCGGTGGCATCGTGTCGTTCATCGTCAAAGGCGGCAAGGACGCGGCATGGCGCGTGGTGGACAACACGCGCCTAATCTCCATCACCGCCAATCTGGGCGACACCAAGACGACGATCACTCATCCCGCAAGCACCACGCATGGCCGCATTTCCGCGGAGGCGCGCGCCGTGGCAGGGGTGACTGATGGGCTGCTCAGGGTTGCCGTCGGGCTCGAATCCCTGAAAGATCTGAAAGCAGACCTCGCACGCGGGCTGGCGGGCTGATATTTGGCGGCGCGATTCGAATCGCGCTGATGCTGCGCTGGCTCTAGCGGTCCAGCGCGATTGATTGGCAGCCTTGGCTGTCGCACCTGAGATAGCTGCCGCTCTCATACCAGTCGCCGAGCACCCAGCGCTCGCAGCGCCGTCCGTCGATGAGCGGGTGGTGCAGCGCCGGGCGGTGCGTGTGGCCGTGTATCAGCCGCGGGTAACCGTGCTCGCGCAGGGCGGCAGCGACGCCGGCTTCCGTTGCATCCATGATGGCGTCGGCCTTGAGTTTTTTTTCCTCGTTGCTTTTGCTGCGCACTCCTGCGATGAGTTCTTTGCGCGCGGCAAGCTGCTGTGCGAGAAATTGCTGTTGCCATGCGGGATTGCGGACCTGGGTGCGGAACTCCAGATAGCGCAGGTCGTCGGTGCACAGCGTATCGCCGTGCATGAGCAGGGTAGGCGTGCCGTAAAGTTCGATCAGCGTCGGATCCGGCAGCAGCGCTGCGCGGCACGCAGCGGCGGCTTTGTTCCCGAGCAGGAAGTCGCGATTGCCGTGCATCAGGTAGAGCGCCACCCCGCCGTCGGCAAGCCCGCGCAGCGCCGTCAGGACAGTGCAATTAAACGGATCGTCATCGTCGTCGCCTGCCCAGTACTCGAACAGGTCGCCCAGGATGTAGAGCGCTTCGGCGCGCGCTGCCGGGCCGCTTAGAAAGCGGAAAAAGATCTCGTTGATCCGGGCGCGGTCGGGCGACAGATGCAGGTCTGAAATAAAGATGCTGTGCATGCTAGTCGCTTGGCCCGGCTGCGGCGGCTCAATGCGAGCCCTGACTGTTTAGCAGACTTCGGCTTTTTCCAGGACCACGTCTTCGACCGGCACGTCCTGGTGCCCGCCCTTGTTGCCGGTGCGCACCGACTGTATACGGTCGATGACATCCGTACCCTCGACTACCTTTCCGAACACGCAGTAGCCCCAGCCCTGCGAAGTTGGCGCCGTGTGGTCGAGAAAATCGTTGTCGGCGGCATTGATGAAGAACTGCGCGGTCGCCGAATGCGGATCCGAGGTGCGCGCCATGGCGATCGTGTAGCGGGCGTTCTTCAGCTTGTTGTCGGCTTCGTTCTTGATTGGCTTGCTGACGGGCTTCTGTTTCATGCTCGCTTCGAAGCCGCCGCCCTGGATCATGAAGCCGTCGATGACGCGGTGGAAGATCGTGTTGTCGAAATGCCCGCTCTTGACGTAGTTGAGAAAGTTCTCCACGGTGGCTGGCGCTTTGTCGGCATCGAGCTCGAGTGTGATTGTTCCGTGATTGGTGGTCAGCTTGATCATGTGTTTCCTCTATTTGGCTGCAGGCTTTTGCGCCGGCATGATGATTGCGTCGGTGATGACGACGGGTTTGCGCGGAACATCGGTATGCGGCGGCCTGCCCGGCCCGGTGGGCACGGACTCGATCTTGCGGACTATGTCCATGCCTTTGACCACCTTTCCGAACACTGCGTAACCGGCATTTCCAGGGGCGAAATTGAGCGGCGTATTGTCGTTGACGTTGATGAAGAACTGCGCCGTCGCCGAATCCGGGTCGGAGGTGCGGGCCATCGCGATCGTGCCGGGGGTATTGCTCAGGCCGTTGTTCGCCTCATTGACGATGGGAGCGCGCGTCGCCTTTTCAGTGAATGCCGTCGTGAAGCCGCCACCCTGGATCATGAAGCCGGGAATCACACGGTGAAAGAGCGTGCCCTTGTAGTGCCCATCGCGCACGTAACGCAGAAAATTTTCCACGGTCTTCGGCGCCTTGTCCTGATACAGCTCGATCGAGATGTTGCCCAAACTGGTCTTGAGTTCCACCTCCGGATTTGCCGCATGTGCGGCGGCGCTCAGGAAAAACGCCGCTATAAATGCATACCAAGATTTCATGCTTGCTCCATAAACCTGAGATCGAAGGGCCTACATTGTAATCGGGGATGCGCAATTCATCGCATGTCGCGCCACACTGCGAGTGCGGGATGTGTCTGCTGCCTAAGTTTGGGGCGGACGCTGCCATCGGCTGAAACCCGGGGGTGAGCCCGAAGATTATGCTGCTGCCGTTACGCGGCTCCCTCATAAATTATGTGCCATGCGCCTTGCTCCTTGATCCAGTACTGGCGCTTGCGCATGCGATTGCTGAGGTTATTGCTCTGGTAGTCCTGATCGAAGGAGACGACAGCCAGATCGTTGCGTCCGGGATAGAGAAACGCGCTGATGCGATCGATCTCGACTTTTATCCATGTCTTCGAGGCATTGACCTCGCGTTTCTGCCGCGACCATGCCGCAAGATCCTGAGCGCCGGTGGAGAATCCGGGCGCGTAGTGCGTCAGGTAGGGTCCGGTGTTGCGGCCTTCCCAGTCGCGGCGCCAGCTTTCTACGTTCTTCAGCAGATCCCGCCGCAGGTCAGCCACTTCGGCGGGTTTCACCCATTCGATGCCGTTGGTGATGATGACCGGGGTGACGCCGATGCTCAGATCCTTGGAGATCATCTCCAGGTCCTGGTTGGTGAGCACTACACAGCCGTCGCTCGCGCGCGGCGGACGGCTGTAGGTGCTCGACGGCGTGCCGTGCAGCCAGATGCCGGTTCCGGCGCGGCCTTCGCGGTGATCCCACTCGTTCGGGTAGCTGATCGGGAAAGCGCCGACGCCATAGAAGTCGCCCAACTTTGCACGCGGCAGATTGGCGGTTACGTGATACACGCCGAGCGGAGTTTTCTTGTCGCCCTCCCGTGTTTTGTTCACTCCGTTCTTGCCGCTGCTCACGTAATAATCCGCGACATAATGAGGCACGCCGTTGCGGTTCTCGAATACGTAGAGCCTGGACTGTTGTGCGTCGATGACCAAGGCGTATTTCTGATCGCGGTTGAGTTCAACCACGTATTTGGGGATGCGGTCAGCCGGCGTCTGTGCCTGATAGCGTGCGAGCCGCGTTCTGGCTTCGTCGCGCAGGTCCTGAATGCGCTCCGGCGGGGCGTTTTTCACTTCTCCGAATTCGTGCAGCGGCCGCGAGTGTGCAAGCAGCAGATCGCCGCGGATCAGATGAGCCAGCCGGAAATTCGGATAAGCGCGGATGACTTCATCGACGGCGGTCAACGCGCGCTCGGGCTGGTTGTTGCGTATCTCGGTCAGTACCTTGACCAGCATGACTTCGGGTTCAGCGCGCGTATTCTGCGGCGCCACTGCGGCAACCGGTGCAGGCTGTTTCGCTGGCTTCGCTGCTGCGACCGCAGGCCTGGATTGTTTCGCGGGCTTCGCTGCTACGGCCGCAGGCCTGGATTGTTTCGTAGGCTTCGCTGCTGCGACTGCAGGCTTGGATTGTTTTGCTGGTTTTGCCGCTGCG
>CAIVHG010000098.1 GCA_903905655.1 uncultured beta proteobacterium
CACTGCCAAAACTTCTTCATCCCGCGTAAAATCTTGCACTCGAGTCGGTTGCATCGTCTTCTCCTTAAGTTGGTTTCTGCAAACTCCATTTTAAGGATTACTTTGCAACTGGCTCGTCTCACTCATAGTATCTACAGTGGCTGTAGATACTTATTGGTACTGATATTCAAATGAGCACTCCGAGCAAGAGCAAGTACCGTTTCCTGCTGATACCCACCGGCAGCAGGCGGCACAGCGACGCGCCGAAGGAACAGCGCGTCATGAACTACGCCGGGGTCAAGCATCTCCTGGACGACGTGGAGTGGGACCTCCATAAAGGCGGGCCGGGGAGCGCGTGGGTGCTGAATCGCGAGAGCTACCTCCATGCTGCTGCCGGCCTCCTGCCGATCGTGCGCGAGGCGTGCGAAAGCGGGAACTACAACGCGCTGGTGATCCTGGGCGGCGGCGATCCCGGAGTCAGCGAGTCGCGCGAGATCGCGCGCAAGTACGGCGTGGCGGTCACCGGCTGCGGCTGTGCGCAGATGCACGTCGCATGCACGCTCGGGAATCGCTTCAGCGTGCTCGACTTCCCGGAGGCGCACAACATGTATTACGCCGACCTCGTGGCAAGGTACCGTTACGCCGAGCGCTGCGCGTCCATCAGGAACATCGATGTTCCCAACCCGCCGCCGGGGGCGGACGCCAAGAGCTGGCTCTACGTCGAAAAGGAAATGGCCCTGCGCGGCGAACCTGCGCCCGTGGTGGAACGTGCCATCAAGGAAGCGGTGACGGCCATCGAGGAGGACGGGGCCGAGGTGATCATCATGGGATGCTCTGGCACATTCTGGCTGAAGCCGTTCGTCGAGAAGGGCCTGCGCGAGATCGGATGGGAAGTGCCGGTGCTCGAGGGCTATGAATGCGCCATCTCGGTCGCCAGGCTCCTCGTCGACCTCGGCGTGAACGCGAGCGGCCTCGCGTTCCCTGCCGATCGCCCGCTAAAGTGGCGCAGGAAAAAATTCGTATGACGCATCGATCATCAGGAATGACTACGACTGTCATGAGCAGAGCAGTGATCGCGGCGTTGGCGCTGGTGGGCGCAGCCGGCGGCGCATGCGCGCAAGACAACTTTCCGGCGAAACCCGTGCGCATCCTTGCAACCGAAGCCGGCGGATCGGCCGATCTGTACGCGCGTATCATCGCGCGCGGCCTGTCGAGCCGCTGGGACCGCCAGGTCATCGTCGAGAATCGTCCCAGCATCATCGCGATCGAAACGCTGATCCATGCGCTGCCGGATGGCTACAGCATCCTGTGCTACGCGAGCGGCTTGTGGATCGGGCCGCTGCTGCACCAGGGTACCTACGATCCGATCAAGGACGTCACGCCGATCTCGATCGCGACCACTGCGCCCAACATTCTGGTCGTCAATCCCGCCGTTGCGGCGAAATCGGTGCAGGAGCTGATCGCGCTGGCGAAGGCCAAGCCGGGTCAGTTCAATTACGGATCGGGTGGCGCGGGATCGGGGGCGCACATCGCCTCCGAGTTGTTGAATTACATGGCGGGCATCAACATCGTGCGTGTCCCCTTCAAGGGCGCCGGCCCCGCGACGAATGCCGTGGTCGCGGGCGATGTGCATATGATCTTCTCCACCGTCGGCATCGTGGGCCCGCACATGAAAGCGGGCCGGTTGCGGGGCCTGGCAGTGACTACGCTCAAGCCGTCGGTGCTGGTGCCCGATCTGCCGACCATCGCTTCCGTGCTGCCGGGCTATGAGTCCACGCAGATCCAGGGCATCTTCGGGCCCGCCAAGCAGCCTCCTGCGCTCACACGGAGAATCTCGCAGGACATCGCGGCGGTGCTCGCACAGCAGGAAGTAAAGGAGCGGTTCCTGGCGGTGAGCGCAGAAGCCGTAGGCAGCACCCCGGAAGAGCTGGCGCAGGCGATGAAGTCGGAAATGGCGCGCTTGGGCAAAGTGTTCAAGGCCGGCGGCATCAAGCAGGAGTAGCACTGACTACAGACAAGAGTGACTCAGTTCCAACGAACGATGGAGGCTTCCGATGAAATCCAACAAGCTCGCCCTGATTGCCTTGCTGCTCTGGGTTATAACCATGGCCGTTGTCGCATGGTATTTCATCCGGGGCAACACCGCTGCAGGAACCGATGGCAGAACTGCGATCGTGCTGAGAACTGCTGAACGGGATATGATCTTGAGTGAAATGCGCGGTTTGTTGTCGGCAACGCAGGTCATCATAGACGGGGTCAATCAGCCGGATAGAAATCGCATCATCCAATCGTCCAGATCAGTGGGAATGGGTGCGGCTGCCGATGTAAATCCAGCGCTGATGGCAAAGTTTCCATTGGCGTTCAAGACCTTAGCCTTCAGTGTGCACCGCGAGATGGATGACATTGCCAAAGCTGCGGAAACTGGAAAACCGGTCGCAGAACTGCTGACCATGATGTCCAATGTCCTAGTGAAGTGCAATGCCTGCCACGCATCCTGGCAAATCAAGGCGGGCGATTAGGCAGAGGCGGCCGCTCGCGCCCGTACAAAGTAGACGCAAGATCGGAAACTGTGGTCCATTAGGAGGAGCTATGTCGATATTGCATTTATCCCTGCGGTCGTCCCTGTTAGGAATGCTGATTCTCACAGCCGGGCTGGCCTGCGGCCAAAATTATCCGAACAAGCCCATACGCATCATCACCGGCGCTCCGGGCGGGGGGATCGATTACACCGCGCGCATGGTCGCGCAGGGCCTCACAGCTACCTTCGGCCAGCAGGTGATCGTCGACAACCGCGGCGGTGGCGGCGGCATCATGGCGGGCGAGATGACCGCCAAGGCAGCGCCGGACGGCTATACGCTGATGGTATACAGCAACAACATCTGGCTGCTGCCGTATCTGCAGAACAATGTGCATTTCGATCCGGTGAAGGATTTCACGCCGATTTCACAGATATCGAGCGCACCCAATACCCTGGTCGTGAATCCCTCGCTGCCGGTTACAACGGTCAGGGAATTGATTGCTTACGCCAAGGCCAATCCGGGAAAGCTCAATTTTGCGCATGGCGGCATCGGCGGTTCCAATCACCTGGCAGGAGAGTTGTTCAAAGCCATGGCGGGCGTCAACATGGTGCCGGTCGCCTATAAATCGAATCCGGCGGCATTCACCGAACTGATGACCAATCAGGTGCAATTGATGTTCGCGGTCGCGACTTCGGTGGCGCCGCACGTGACATCGGGGCGTCTGAGAGCCGTCGCGGTATCGAGCGCAAAGCGCACGGACCTGGCCCCCGGCCTGCCTACCATCGCGGAGTCCGGCGTGCCGGGCTTCGAAGTCGCCGCGCTGTTCAGCGTGTTTGCTCCGCCCAAGATGCCGGCCCCGTTGCTCACTCGCCTGAACCGCGAGATCGTTGCGTGGGTGCGCCGGCCCGAGATCAAAGAGAAATTCTTTAGCGCCGGCGCGGACATCGTTGCCAGTACTTCGCAGGAACTCGCGGCGACGATGAAAGTCGACATGGCGCGCTGGAGCAAGATCATCAAGGACGCCAATATTCACGGCGAATGATGAGGAGTCATTGAGGTGGCAGTAGGGCGCGCGGACTCGTTACTGGCGAAGCCAGCGCTTTGCGGGAAGCGCGCCTGTGCACTCGCTCCCGCCCCGGATCGCTTCGCGAACGCCGTGTCGCGAGTGCGGGTCATACCCGCCGCATTTCCATTGCAAACGATTAAGATGGCGGGTGTAACCCGCCCTACGACCGAAATGATGTCCACTGCAGCAAGGAAACTCGAATGAAAGAGCTGATATTAGACGTGGTCGCGCGCAGCGCCGAGGAACTGATCAAGCACAAGAAGGGACCGGGGACGCGCTACGTATTCTCCGATCACAACAACAATCCAGAGGGCAGCATCTACGCGATCATGAGGACGGTGGAGGATGTAGACAATCCGCCGCTGCACATCGAGCCGCACAACCACGAATTCGAAAGCCTGTTCATCTTCAAGGGCAACAAGCCGGACATGAGCGGCCTGGTGGCCGAAGTGCTGCTCGGCGACGAGTGGCACCGCTTCGAATCGCCGAAGACGGTGCGCATTCCGGCGGGCCTCAACCACAACTATCGCTTCGTCAGCGGCTCCGGCGAATACTGGAACATCGTGCTCACGCCGGGCGCCGAATACAACAGGACGATCCGCTAAGCGCAGGCGCACTGTGTTCCTTTCGGTCCGGTTTTAGATTGCACCACAAAGTGAAGAGATCAGCGATGAAAGTTTATGATGCGGTGGCCAATGCCTTCGTCAAGGAAGGCATGACCACGTTGTTCGGGCTTCTGGGCGATGGTCAGATGACGTGGTGGGCGGCGCTCGCCAAGCATCCCGGCGTAAAAATAATCGACGTGCGCGAAGAAGGCGCGGCAGTTGCGATGGCCGAGGGCTGGGCCATGGCGAGCGGCAAGGTAGGCGTAGCCAGTTCCACGCAGGGTCCGGGACTCGCGCGCATGACGACCTCGCTGATCGTAGCCTCCCGCTCGCGCACGCCGATCGTCGTCTTCACCAGCAGGACGCCGTTCAACGACGAGAACATCGTCCAGCACCTGAACCAGGAACCGCTGGTGCACGCCACCGGCGCGGGTTACATCGAGGTGCTGACGCCGTCGTTTGCGGAGCAGGCGGTGCGCCAGGCGTTTTACCGCGCCAAGCTGGAATCGCGGCCGATCGTGCTGTGTCTGCCCATCCAGATTCAGGGCATGGAGTGCGACAGCGACGGCGATGACTATGTCCCCTCTGCTGCGATGTTCGCCGGGCAGCAGCGCATCCGGCCCGACCTCGAGCGCCTGGACCTAGCGGTCGGGATCATCGCTGCAGCGAAGAAGCCGGTGATCGTGATCGGGCGCGGTGCGCGCACCGCGCCCGCGCTGGAAGCCGCAGAGCGTTTGGCCAAACGCATCGGCGCTTTGACTGCGACTACGCTGTTCGCGAAGGGCGCGCTTGCAGAGTCCGAGTATCACGCCGGCATCTCGGGCCAGTTCTCCACGCGCGAAGTGATGCAGCTGTTTGCAGAAGCCGACTGCGTGATTGCGCTCGGCGCGTCGCTGCGGCCGCACACGCTGTCGGGGGGCTACCTTTATCCCAAGGCCCGAGTAGTGCACATTGACGTGCAGCCGCATGTGCTGATGGGCAACGAGCAGAGCGCGGACTGCTATGTGCAGGGCGATGCCACGGTGACGACGCAGGCGATCGACGAGATGCTGGAAAAGCAAAGCATTTCCAATGAAGGTTACCGGACAGCGGCCGTGCGCAAGATACTGCGCGATTCGGGCCGGGATCCGGCCGAATTCGAGATCGAGCCGGGCACGGTCGATCCGCGCGAGGTGGCGCGCGTTCTGGACGAGCGTCTGCCGGCCAACGTCGGCTTCGTCACGGGGAATGCGCACAATTTTACCTTCCCCGCGATGGCGATGAAGAAGCCGCGGTCGCTGCAGATCTTTGGCACCTCCTTCGGCTGCATCGGGCAGGCGCTGTCGACCGCGATCGGCATTGCCGTCGCGGCGGGCGAGCCGATCGTCTGCGTGGAGGGCGACGGCGGCGCCATGCAGAACATACAGGAGCTGGATACGGCGGCGCGGCTCGGCGTGAAGCTGCTCTATCTGGTCATGAACGACGAAGCGTACGGCGCCGAGTACCATAAGCTCAGGGCAAGCGGCCGCGACGGCAACCTGTCGGTGGTGCGCACTCCGGACTTCGGAGTGCTGGGGCGGGACTTCGGCTGCCGCGGCCGCACCGCGCGCACGGTCGCGGAATTCGAGGCGGGCGTGGATGAGTTTCTTGCCGGCGACGGGCCGATGGTGATCGACCTCAGGATCTCACGCAATGTGCTGAGCATCCCGTACCGAAGGCTGCACCACGGCCAGGACGTCTAAGTCGCAGCTTGCTGCGTCGCTCAGCGACGGTCGATGTCGTGAGAGTGGCTGTCGCCTGCCGCGACTCGCTGGTCCATGTCGAGCGCGTGATAGACGCGGGCGTGCATGTTGTAGGTGCCGATCAGCACCGTGAGCTCGATCAGCTCGCGTTCGTTGTAGTGGCGCTGCATCTCGGCCTTGACGGCATCGGGCACGTGAATGTCCTGAGTCATCGCATCGGTATACGCCAGCGTCGCGCGCTGCGCCTCGGAGTACACCGTGGCATCGCGCCAGTTTTCGATGCCGGCGATCTGCTCCGCGGTCAGCCCGGCCTTGGGCCCGTGCACGGATGAGTGGATCTTTCTCTCGTGATCGCCGTGAGTGAGAATGGCGACGCGGATGATCACGAGCTCGCGCAGCGTGCCGTCGATCCCGATCTTGCTTCTGACCGCCGACAGCAGTTCCATCCATGCTGCGGCGATCGGCGGGCTGTGCAGCAGCAGGCTGTAGGGGTAGCCGTAGCGGCCCAGATATTCCTTGATGCGGGCAATCAGCGCCGCCAGTTCCGGGTGCGCGTTTTCTTCAATCGGCAGCAGCTTGAACACGGAATCATTCCTTTCGGATCCCTCAGGATTGCCGAGGGCAGAAGCTTGTGAAAGCCGCAGCGCAGTCCGTTGGCTGTGGCGGGCACCGCTTAAAAGCCGACGGCTGGCCAGCGCGCTGATTCGCGCTGGCTTCAAAACGCATTACTGATCGCGGATGCCTGCATCCTTGATGACTTTGCCGAGGACCGTCATTTCGGCCTTGACGGCGGCGGTGAGCTGCTCCGGTGTGCCGGTCACGACCTCGATGCCTGCGCTTAAAAGCTTTTCTTTCATCGCCGGCTGATTGAGCACACGCCCGAATGCCTGATTCAGCCGGCTGATGATGGCTGCGGGCGTTTTGGCCGGAGCGAAGATCGCGTTGGTCACGCCGGCTTCATAACCAGGCACTCCCGATGCGGCAACGGTGGGCAGTTCGGGCGCGAGCGCGGAGCGCTGCGCGCTGGTGACCGCCAGCGCACGCAATTTTCCGGATTTGACGAGCGGCATGCCCGCCGACGGTATCGAGAACATGAGCTGCACCTGGCCGGAAACGACATCGATCAGCGCCGGCGCGGTGCCCTGGTAGCCGATGTGCACGATGTTGACGCCTGCCATGGACTTGAATAGTTCTGCGGCCATATGCGACGGGGTGGCGGGCTGCGCTGAAGAATAGTTGAGCGCTCCGGGATGCGCCTTCGCCAAAGCGATCAACTCTTTCACGGACTTGACCGGCAGCGAGGGATGCACGACGAGAATCGTGCACTGCGTGCCGGTCAATGTGATGGGTGAAAAATCGCGCAGCGGATCGTAGCGCACATCGTCGCGCAGAAACGGCATCAGCCAGAGCGCGCTGCCGTAGAGCAGCAGCGTATAGCCATCGGCTGGAGATTTGGCCACGAGTTCCGCGGGGATGGTCACGCTGCCCCCGCGGTTTTCTATGATGATCTGCTGGCCCAATGAGGCAGTAAGCGCTGGTGTCATTTGGCGCGCAGCAAAATCGGTGCCGCCTCCGGCTGCGGCGGCGACGATGCGTACTGGCTTGTTGGGATAATTCTGGCCCCACGCGTGCGGAAGGCCCAGAACGAGAAATGGCACTGCACACAGGCACACCACCAACGCACGGACCATGGCAACTCCCTGTCTTAGAATGCATATGCAGCCGCGTCATTCTATCTTCATCTTTGCAGCGCGCGCAACCGCTGCGCAGCGCCTGATTTCTGAGATTGAGCAGTTCTCAGAATCCTGCGGGCGCTTTGCGCATGCCGGTCGCGTGCACGGTAGTTCAATGCGAGCCCAAAGCGCGGTTTAGCACTTGCCGCGGCTCTAAATATTCAAGCGTTCATGACGCTGGAGAAAGTTCGGGAATTGCAGTAAAGTGACCGGGCACAAGGTATCGGCCAGCCCCCAACTTCCTGCACAACTCTACGCCGCTCTTAACTTGATCCTGTACAGGCGCAGGGTTGTGCAAGTCGCTCAAACAGTCACCGAAGGAGAAACCACGTCATGCCCAGCACGGTTGAAGTTCTAGCGCAGTCTTTCCAGGAAGCAGGCACGCCATTTTTGGTTGGAGTGCCGGGGGAGGAGGGCGCGTTGGATTTGATCGAGGCTGCCGGCAAACGCGGCATGCGCTTCATCCTGGTCAAGCAGGAGTCGGCGGGCGCGTTCCTCGCTTCGACGTGGGGCGAGATCACGGGTGCTCCCGGCGTGTGCCTGTCCACGCGCGCGCCCGGGGCCGCGAACATGGTGAATGGCGTGGCGCACGCCTGGATGGATCACTGCCCGCTGATCGCGATCACCGATCAGCACTCGGCGCCCACCTACGAAACGGCTTCTCATATGCGTCTGGATCATCTGACGCTGTACAAGTCGATCACCAAATGGAACTCGACGCTCAATGCACAGTCGGTGCGCCAGCAGGTGCGCCGCGCGATCCGTACCGCGACCGCACATGCACCCGGTCCGGTTCAGTTCGATCTGCCCAGCAGCGAGAAGACGCGCGAGGCCGGCGCATACGAAACCGATGCGCCGCTGGTTCCCAACATCGCAACGCTCGTGCCCGACCAGAGCGGCCTCAAGGAAGCGCTGCAGATGCTGAGGAACGCCCGGCGGCCGATCATGCTGGTAGGGCTCGGCGTCTACTGGAACAACGCGTGCACCGAGCTGGTGGCATTGGCCGAGCGGCTGGGCGCGCCGGTGCTGACCACCGCGAAATGCAAAGGGGCGATTCCCGAGGATCATCCGCTTTCCGCCGGCTGCATGCGCGGCGGGGCCACCGAGGCAAAGTTGATCAGCAGTTCGGATCTGATCGTGACGGTGGGGCTGGACTCGACCGAGCTGCAATCCAGGCCGTGGCCGTACTCGGCCAAGCTGCTGGCGCTGTCCAGCGTGGAGACGATGGATGCGGAAGTGCCGGCTGCCGCCGAGCTGGTTGGGGATCTCAGGGGGATACTCGACGGGCTCAGGACCTGGGGGCCCGAAGGCTCGAACTGGGGCGAGCGCGCTGCCCGCGATATGCGCGAGGCCGTCGCTGCAGCATTGGGCACGCCCAGCACGGGCATCTCACCACAGCGCCTGTTCGACGTGGCGCGCAGCGTGCTGCCGCGCGACACCATCGCGCTCGCCGACAGCGGGGCCAGCCATTCGATCGGCGCGCAGAAATGGCAGGTCTACGGGCCCAAGGAATTCTTCGTCTCGAATGGGCTGTCCACCATGGGCTACGCTTTGCCGGCCTCGATGGCGGTGCGCCTGGCGTACCCCACCAGACCGATCGTCGCCTTTACCGGAGACGGCGGCTTCATGATGGCGGTGGCCGAGCTGCAAACCTCGGTGCGCGAGAAGCTGCCGGTGACCGTCGTCGTGCTCGACGATGGAGAACTCGGCGCGATGCGGGTGCGGCAGGATCTCAGGGGCCTTAAGCGCCAGGGCACGCAACTGGGCGGCTACAACTGGGAACGGCTGGCCGAGGGCTTCGGTGCGGACGGCATCGTCGTCGAATCCGAGCACGCGCTCGGAGACGCCTTGGGCCTCGCGATCAATTCCGGCCGTACCACGCTGATCGCCGCGAAAATCGATGCTTCGGGGTACGTAGATCAGTTCAAGGCGCTGTGGGGAAATCTAAGATAGCTTGGCGGGCGATCCTGCAATCATTCATCGATCCGGAGGAAACATGCGGCTTTCACATTTCACGACTACAACGGCAATGATGATGACGATGGTGTTGGGCGCAGGCGCGGCATGCGGCCAGAACTACCCCACCAAGGGCATACGTATTTTCGCTTCGTCCGCCGGCGGCGGTACCGATTTCGCTGCGCGCGTGCTGGCGCAAGGGTTGGCGCCGGGCTTCGGCCAGTCGGTGGTCGTCGAGAATCGCGCCGCGTTCAACTCCATAGAAACGGTGGCCAAGGCCAGCGCCGATGGCTATACGCTGCTGGTCATGGGCATCCCCGCGTGGCTGACGCCGTTTCTGCAGGACAACGTGCCCTGGGATCCGGTGCGCGATCTGCAGCCGATCACGACGCTGACGCGGCAGGTGACGATACTCATGGTGCATCCGTCCCTGCCGGTGAAGTCGGTCAAGGAATTGATCGCCCTGGCGAAGGCGCGGCCCGGCGAGCTCAACTACGGTTCCGGCGGCACCGGCACTTCGTCGCATCTGTCGGCTGAGCTATTCAAATCCATGGCGCGCGTCAATATCACGCGCATCAATTACAAGGGATCCTCGGATGCGACCAA
>CAIVHG010000099.1 GCA_903905655.1 uncultured beta proteobacterium
GATTCGCAGATACACATCTGGGCCGCTGATACTCCCGAGCGCCCGTGGCCGCCGATCGTGCATCCCGGCCAGAGCCGGGCGCACCGTCCGGAGCCAGTGACCAAAGAAGAAATGCTGCGCGAGATGAAGATCGCGGGCGTCGATCGCGCAGTCATCGCGCCACCGGTATGGGAAGGCGTGCGCAATGACGTGGCGCTCGCCGCGGCGGCCGCGCACCCCGACCGCTTCGCAGTGATGGGGCGCGTCGACCTCGAAGATACCGATTCGCATAAGCTGATACCAACCTGGCGCTCGCAGCCCGGCATGCTGGGCCTCAGATATGCATTCCACCGCCCGACGGTGCGCCCGCTGCTCACCGAAGGACGTATCGAATGGCTGTGGCCGGCCGCGGAAGCCGCCGGCCTGCCGCTCATGCTGTTCGTGGTTGCCGACGACCTGCATCTCGTCGAGCGCATCGCCGAGCGCCATCCAGCATTGAAGCTCACCATCGACCACCTTGGGCTCACCAGCGGCAAGGATGCAGCCGCATTCCAGAATCTGGACAAACTCCTCGCGCTCGCGACGCACGCCAACGTTGCGGTCAAAGTGAGCAGCCTGCCGTCATATACGACCGAGGCGTATCCGTACCGCTCGCTGCATCCGTATCTCAAGCGCACCTACGATGCTTTTGGACCGCGCCGCATGTTCTGGGGCAGCGATTACTCGCGCCTGCCGTCCACCTACCGCCAGTGCGTGACCATGTTCACCGAAGAGATGCCATGGCTCACGAAAGACGATCTGGAAAACATCATGGGACGCGCGCTGTGCGATTGGATCGGCTGGAAAATATAGAACTCTTCTCATAACATACAACCCCTGGAGAACAGCATGCGCTTTCCAAGTCTGAGTCTGGTGTGCGGCCTGTCGCTGATCTGCGGCCTCGCGGCTGCGCAAAACTATCCGAACAAGCCGATCAGGCTGGTCGTATGCTTTCCGAGCGGCAGCCCGAGCGATCTACTGGCGCGCATGCTGGGCGCGCGCCTCGCCGATACCATGGGACAGTCTTTCGTCATCGACAACAAGCCCGGCGCGGGCGGCGTGGTCGGTGCCGATACGGTGGCCAAGGCATCCCCCGATGGATACACGCTGCTCTTGTGCGGCATCGGGCCGCTGGCGATCAGCCCGGGACTGCTCGCCAAGATCCCCTACGACACGCTGCGCGATTTCGCGCCGGTGTCGCTCGTCGCCTCCATCACCTATCTGCTGGTCGTGAGCCCTAAACTGCCAGTGAACTCGGTCAAAGATCTGATCGCTCTCGCCAAGGCCAAACCGGGTGGACTGAATTACGCATCGGCGGGCGTCGCATCAGCCTCGCAGCTCGCCACCGAGTTGCTGAAGAACATGACCGGGACCACCATGGTGCACGTGCCTTACAAAGGAGTTGCGCCCGCCATCACCGATCTCGCCTCAGGACAGGTGCACCTGATGATCGCCGGCCTGCCCGCCTTCGAGCCGCATGTCAAAGCTGGCCGCCTCAAAGCATTGGGCGTGGCGAGCGAGCAGCGCTCGCCGTCGCTGCCGGACGTGCCGACGATCATCGAGTCCGGCGTGCCCGGCTTTACGGCCGAAGGCTGGACCGGACTCGAAGCACCCGGCGGCACACCGGCCGCCGTCGTCACGCGGCTCAACCGTGAGCTTGTGACCCTGCTGCGCACACCCGCCATCAAGGACAGCATACACACACTGGGCGCGGAAGCGATCGCCGACACGCCCGCGCATTTCAGCGCTTATCTGCGCAACGAACTCACCAAATGGACCAAGCTCATCAAGGCGCTCGGCCTCAAGGAAGAATAAGCACAGGCACGGCAGCGCGTATCACTCTCGGAGAGCGGCGTCCGCGGAGTCATGTAAAATGCCGAACACGCCCCGCAGCGATCGCCTGCGCGGACCACTACCAGGAGACAAGCTTGGACAAACCCTATGGATTGCTGATCGCCGGATTCGATTCTTCAGGCTGCGCGGAAGACGAGTTCAACGAATGGTACGACACCGACCATATACCGGAGCGCCTGGAGGTCCCGGGATTCATCAATGCGCTGCGCTGGGTCGGCGTCGAGGACCGCAGGATCGCGGTTTGCACCTACGATCTAAAATCGATATCGGTGCTGGAAAGCCCGCCCTACCTCGCGCTCAAGGGCCCCGATGGCAAAGGCCATCCGTGGTCCAGGCGGGTGATCGCGAAGTGCAAGCACGTCTGCAGCTTCCGCGGCGATCAACTCAAGCCCGGGCAGCTCGCGTTGCCGTCGAGCACCGGGGGACTGCTGATACACGCGATGAACATCGCGCCTGAAGCGGAAAATGAATTCAACGACTGGTATGACACTGAACAACTGCCGGCGCTGTCGGCGCTGCCCGGATGCCTGAGCGCCCGCCGTTTCAAGGCTGTGCCCAAGTACGGCAAGCCCACGCATAACTATGTGGCGATCTACCACCTGCAATCGCCCGCGGTCTGCACATCCAAAGAATGGCAGGCAGCAGCGATGACGCCGCGCGCCCAAAAACTGCTCAAGCAGGCAAGCAACGTCCTGTTCCTGCCGATGCAGCCCTACCAGCGCACCGCAAAGTAACGCCGCCAGCGCGTTTAACGGCTCGCGGTGATCCGCTGCTTGCGGGAGCGGCTGATCAAACCTCCGCCTCCCAGCAGCAGCGCGTTGAGCCAGAATATCGGCGGCAGCCCGAACACCGAAGCGATCACGCCGAACAGCATCGGGCTCACGATCTTGGTGGCCTGATTGATCGTCACTTTAAGCCCCAGCGCCTCCCCGGAGCGGCCCGCGGGAGAACCGACGAACATGAGCATGGTCACGATCGGCTGACAGCAACCCATGCCGAGCCCGAACAGGAACGAGATCAGGCACAGCATCACGACGCCCTTGAAGAACGGGATCAGCGTCAGGCTCGCTGCCCCGACGAAGAACGCATGAGAGAGCACGCGCTCCTCTCCCCACTTCACGATCAGCCGCGACAGCACGGCGCGCACGACGAACGCCGCGGCGGAGTACGTCGCGAGCACGATACCGATCACGGAAGGAGACAAACCGACGGCGCGTGCATAAACCGGAAGATAGAACTGATACAGGTTGGTGCCGACATTTTGCAGGCTGCCAGTGATCAATACCTTGCGCACGCCGGGCGCCATCAGCATCGAGCGCACGCCGCCCGGCGCACGATCAGCCTTGTTGGGCGCGCCCTTGGGAAGCCCGCCACCGCGAAACACGAGCAGCGCGATCAGCACGACCGTCAACAGCGCGATATACAGGCAGGTGTGGTCATAGCCGGCGTGTTCGATCGAAAATCCTGCAATCAGCGGCCCCGCCAGTTCCGAAGCCGAGTTCGTGAGCGAATAATTGCTGAAATTCGCTGCCCGGTTATGCGGTTCGCTCAACATCCCCACCAGGTTTTGCGTCGTTACGTTGTAGAATACCGACGACAATCCGATCATGGCGCCTGCGATGAAGATCGCGGGCAGGCCGGGCAGAAAAAATGGCACGAGCATGCCAAGCCCGCTGCTGACGGCCCCGAAGAGAAGTATCCAGCGCGGGCCGAAGCGGTCCGCAAGCCGGCCCGCCGTCACCGCAAGCAGCATGGGAAACACCGCGAACGTCGCCGCCAGCAAGCCGACGGTCGCCGGCTGCGCCCCCAGGGAAAGCGTATACAGCGTCAGCGCCACGCGCGAGGAAAACATCGCGGTGGTACTGATGATGCTCAGCGCAAGCACGGAATAGATCATCAGCCGATCCGTCCTGTGCGGCCGGCGATGCAGGCGCCATGCAATCTGTCTGCGCGCTTATCCAATTTCACCTGTCATTCCTAATGATTTCCGCAACGCGATCACGTCGCGAAACTGGCTGCGCACGCCACGCTGTTCATGGCTGCGCACCGGGAGCTTTAGGGACTCCCCGCTCGCCCCGGACCGATCCGAAGCCCTGGTGCGGGACCCTGCGCATGACTTTGAAAATCACGCCTGCGACCATCCGAATCAGCCCTCTATGTTACGCGCAAATTTCCCCGAAACCATGCGGCGCACAGCATCTTGTTATAATTTAACGCGCTACAGTCATCCGTCACCCGACCGTGACACCCTTATCGTTCGTATTCAATCAGGACACCCATACAGAGATGAACAAGAAAAAATTAAGCGTGGTCGTCATCAGCATCACTCCGTTCGACGAACAGGGCCGGCTTGACGAGGCGGCATTTCGCAAGCACCTGGGCCGGCTGCGCGACGCCGGTGTCGCGGTCTATGTTGCCGGCGGGGGCAGCGGCGAAGCCTATGCGTACACGCCCGAAGAGCGCGACCGCGTGCTCGCGATCGCCGTCGAAGAACTCAAGGGCAAGGTTCCGGTGCGCGCCATGGGCTGCGAGCCGCGGCTGGCGAGCGAAATGGTTAATTTCATGCACGCCGCCGAGCGCGCCAAGGTCGATGCCGCGCAGATCTTCTCGCTCGAGATCGGCCACGGCGCACATCCCACGTACGCGGAACTGGATCGATATTACTCAACCATCATCGAGTCGACCTCGCTGCCGGTCTATCTGTCCAGCCACCGCACCGTTGGTTATTTTCTGCCGCTCAACCTGGTCGAGCATCTGGTCAACCGTTACCCGAGCATCGCCGGCATCGCTTACGGCGGCGCCGATACCACCTATCTCGGAGAACTCATTGCGCGCGTGGGCGAGCGCATCGAAGTGCATTGCGCGGGGCCGACCAACGCGCTGTCGGTGCTTGGTCTGGGCGGCAACGGATTCATGGGGGGCGAAGGCAATTTCTCGCCGGCGCTGGTCGCCTCGGTCATCTCCGCGTATCAGAACGACGACCATGCCGCGCTTGCCGAAAACTTCGGAAAACTGGTGGCATTAAATGCGCTCGACACGCGCTTCGGCGGCACGCCGAGTTCGATGCGCGCCATGAAGCCGCTGCTCAACGCCTTCGGCCTGCCCGGAGGCACGCTGCGCCCCCCGCGACTGCCGATCGGCGCCGCCGAACTCGAACAGGCCATACAAGCGGTGCTGAAACTCAATATCCCGGGCATTCCGCCGCTCCCAGCGAAGAAGCAATAGGAGACGCCATGAAAAACCAGCTCTTATACTCTGCCGCATGTGCGGTGTTCCTGATGCAGGCCGCCGCGGCCCAGGAATTTCCCAACCGCGCGATCCATATCGTCACCGGAGACGCCGGAGGTGCCGTCGATTTCACCGCGCGCGTGATCGCGCAGGGAGCAGCGAGCTCGCTCGGGCAGCCTGTGATAGTCGACAACCGCGGCGGAGGCGGCGGCACCATCGCAATCACTACCGTCGCAAAAGCGGCGCCGGACGGCTATACCGTGCTCGCCTACAGCAGCGCCGTGTGGCTGGTGCCGCTGTTGAAGGACAATGCGCCGTGGGATCCGCTCAAGGATTTTTATCCGCTCACGCTCGCGGACAAATCGCCAGGCGTGCTGGTCGTGCACCCATCGGTGCCCGCGAAGACCGTGAAGGAACTGATCGCGCTTGCGAAAGCAAAGCCCGGTCAGCTCAACTATGCCTCGGTAGGCTCCGGCTCACAGCCGCATCTCGCCGCCGAGCTCTTCAAATCCATGGCCCATGTCAGCATGGTCCACGTACCGTATAAAGGAACGGCGCCAGGGATCAACGACCTGATCGGCGGCCAGGTGCAACTCATGTTCTCGATCGCCGGCGTGGCTGCGCCACACATCAAGTCGGGGCGACTGCGCGCGCTCGGCGTCACTAGCCTGCAGCCCTCCGCGCTGTTTCCCGGATTGCCGACGGTCGCAGCTTCGGGGCTGCCGGGTTATGAATCGATACAAATGTTCGGCCTCTACCTGCCTGCCGCGACGCCCGCGCGTATCGCCGAGCGCCTCAACCGCGATGTCGTGCAGGCGCTCAATCGCCCAGAAGCGAAGGAAAAGCTCCTGGCATCCGGCCTCGAAGTCGTCGCCAACAGCCCTCAACAGTTTACTGCCGTCATCAAAACTGACATGGCGACCATGGGCAAGGTCATCAAAGACGCCGGCATACGCGCCGACTGAACTTCCGCATCTTCGGAATGCTGCAACACGCTCCCGGCCGGCGATGCCGGCCGGGGGACTGCTGTTAAGATACTCAGCGTTGGTCCATGAACCCTTGATGCCCATGCGCTTTATCGCCCACCTCGACATGGACGCGTTCTATGCGTCGGTCGAACTGCTGCGCTACCCGGAGCTGCGCGGCACGCCGGTGGTGATCGGCGGGCGGCGGCGTACGGCGAATGGTCCAGCCGGCGGCAGCCTGAAGACGCTGCGCGATTACGCCGGCCGCGGCGTAATCACCACCGCCACCTATGAAGCGCGCGCGCTTGGCGTGCATTCGGGGATGGGCCTCATGAAAGCAGCGCAGCTTGCGCCCGATGCAGTGCTGCTGCCCGCAGACTTCGACGAATACCGCAACTATTCGCGCATGTTCAAAGACGCAGTGCGCGCAGTCGCGCCCGAAGTCGAGGACCGCGGTATCGACGAGATCTACATCGATCTCAGCGCCCTCGTCATGGCAGCGCCCGCAGGCGCCGCACTCGACCCATGGGAACGGGCGCGCGAACTCGCGGCGCGCATCCAGGACGTAGTGTTCGAGGCGACCCAGCTGACGTGCTCGATCGGCGTCACGCCGAACAAACTGCTCTCCAAGATCGCATCCGATCTCGATAAGCCTTCCGGACTCACGATCGTGCGCGAAGCCGATGTGCCAGCCCGCATCTGGCCGCTGCCGGTGCGCAAGATCAACGGCATCGGCCCCAAGGCGGGCGCGCGCCTCGCCACGCTCGGCATCCACACCGTCTACGATCTGGCGCACGTTGATCCCGCACTGCTCGTCGAGCACTTCGGCCGGAGCTACGGCGCCTGGATGCACGACGCGGCACACGGGCGCGATGCGCGCGACGTGGTGACCTACAGCGAGCCGAAATCGATCAGCCGCGAGAGCACCTTCGACGACGATCTGCATCCGGTGCGCGACCGTGCACGCCTGACAGTGATCTTCACCGAGCTGTGCGTGCGGGTGGCGGGCGACCTGCAGCGCAAGGGATACGCCGGCCGCAAGATCGGCCTCAAGCTGCGTTACGACAACTTCAAGACCGTGACGCGGGACTGCACGCTGGATGCGCCCACGCAGGATGCACAGGCGATCCGCCGTGCTGCCGGCGCGTGCCTGAAGCGCGTGCCGCTCGACCGCCGCATCCGGCTGCTCGGCGTGCGGGTGGGCGCGTTGAGCCGCCCCGGCGCAGCGCCGCCGCAATCCGCACTTACACTTGCTGAGGTTTGATATGGCGGGTGTCACCCGCCCTACGCCGACTCAGCACGCGGCGGCCCAGCCGTTGTAGTGCGCGCGGACTCGTTACTGGCGAAGCCAGCGGTTTGCGGGAAGCGCGCCAGTGCACTCGCTCCCGCCCCGCATCGCTTCGCGAACGCCGTGTCGCGAGTGCGGGTCACACCCGCCATTCAGCAGCCGCAGCCATCACGCGCCGGAAAAGAGCGGGAAGAACGCGCGGTCCATGACCAGGATGTGCCGCGCCACCACATCCTGCGCCAGATACTCGACGATGGCGCCGAGCTTAATCTTTCCCTGCTCGACCTGCCTCTCCAACTCCCAGGCACGCTTGAGCAGCGCGGCGTGCGCGCGCCGGTGCACCTCCAGATCGGCATAGTTGCTGCGCGCCAATATCGCCTCCTCGTCGGCAAAATGGCGCGCCACGTGCTCGAGCAGCGACTGCAGCGCGGCGCGAAACGCCTGAGCATCAGGTGCACTGCGCAGCGCGCTGTCGATCAGGACGTTGGAGAGCCGGAACAGCTCGCGGTGTTCGGCGTCGATGGTGGGATTGCCGGACTCATAGCCTTCCTGCCAGATGAGATGCAGCGCAGCGCCGCCGTCCGCGGCCCAGTCGTCAGAACTGCCCCTACGATCGACCACCACACGGTTGCGCCCGCCGTCCTTCGCCGCGTAGAGCGCGGCATCCAGCCGCTCGAACCATGCGCCTGCATCCTCCCCGGTGACATGCTCGGCCACTCCGAGGCTGACCGTCACACTTCCGACGCCGGGGAACTCGTGATCGCCAGCGGCGATGCGCAGTTCTTCCGCGACTGCGCTCGCCGCGCGATACCCGGCGGAGCACAGCAGCACCACGAATTCCTCGCCGCCCCACCTGAACAGCAGGTCTGCGGATCTCAGGCGCGTACGCATGCGCTCGACCAGCTCGCGCAGCACCGTGTCGCCTGCCGCATGGCCGTAGGTGTCGTTGATGTGCTTGAAATGATCTATGTCGAACAGCACCAGCGACAGCGGTTGGCGCATCGAGCTGCTGCGAGTGAGCTCGGCCTGGAGCACACGGTCGAGATGCGCGCGATTCCAGGCGCCCGTCAGATAATCGGTGGCGACGCGTGTTTCCAGCTCGGCAACACGGTGCTGCAGACGCGAAAACTGCGCCTCGCTCCCGGCATCGAAGAATTCAGTGAATATCATGAGCAGGCTCTGCGCGGTGCGCACGGTGCGCACCGTCGTCTGGACCCCGTCTTGCGCGCCGCCGTGTATCTGCACCACCGCCTCATTCCCGGCTGCAGCGAGGTGCATTGCATCGGGCATCCCCGTGCCGAAGCGCTGCGTATACTGTGCATTCACCAGTTGCGGATGGCCGCCGAGATCTGCAATCACCAGCGGCGCCGGAAAACTCATGAAGCTCTCGAACAGCTCCTGCCCCTGCGCCGCATTAGCCAAATTCACCGCATCAATCATCCTGCTCTTCCCCTACTTATGATCGTTCTGCATCGACGATACCGCCCTGCCCACTGAGCGGTCCGTGCACTGCGAGAAACGCAATTTGCACTGGCCCATCAGTCGTGTCAAGCGCGCTACAATTGCGCCCGCACACTTAGGGAACCTTCCATGCATGATACGCCCTCCGATCGCATCACCCTTACGCTGATCGAGGCCCGCAGCCTGGCGCAGGGTGCCGTCGAGAAGCTGGGCTATGCAACCGAAGACGCAGCCGTCATCTCCGATCACGTGATGGACGCCGAGCTTTGCGGCTACGAATACAGCGGCCTGTCCAAGATACTCAACATCGCCGACAATCCGCGCAGCCGCAGCGCGCGCACGCCAGTGCGCATCGTCAAGGAAACCGCGATCTCCGCGCTGTTCGACGGCGGCCACAATGCCGGCATGCTGTCGGTGTACCGCGCCACCGAAGTTGCCATCCGCAAGGCCCAGAGTTCGGGCATGTGCATCGTCGGCGTCTACGACACCTTCAACAGCGGGCGCAATGCTTATTTCCTGGAGATGGTGTGCAAAGCGGACCTGGTCGGCGTGCACCTGGTGAGCGCGTCGCCGCAGGTCACGGTGCCCGGCGGCAAGCGCCCGGTCCTCGGCACCAATCCCATCGCCTTCGGCATCCCCACGCTCACTGAGCCGGTGCTGTTCGACATGGCGACCGCGGCGCTGGCCGGCTCGGACCTGATGCACCGGCAGCGCACGGGCGAGCCGCTGCCCGAAGGCGTGGCGGTCGACAACACAGGCAATCCAACTTTAGATGCGGCTGCGGCGCGCCTCGGCGGCATCCTCACCTTCGACGGCCACAAGGGCTTCGGGCTTTCCCTGAGCGTGCAGGCGCTGGGCTTGCTTGCCGGCACGGCCTCGGCCACGCAGCCCTACTACGGTTTCGTGCTGCTCGCGATCGATCCCTCGATACTGGTGCCGCTCGCGGACTTCAAACAAGCCGCGAGCGATCTCGTAGAGCGCGTTAGAAACACGCCGCGCCGTGATGACGCCGGCCCGCTGCGTCTCCCTTCGGAGCGCGCCTTCAGCGAGCGCCGGCGACGGCTTGCCGAAGGCATGATTACGATCAGCCGCACCGTCTATGACGATCTCAATGCACTTTAGGGAGTGACTCACGCTCCCCAGTGGCCCCTCACCCTGCCCTCTCCCCAGAGGGGCGAGGGAACCTTCCAAGAACCCTCCTAGCTAAACTACAGCCGTATCGAAACCATAAAGCCGCGCAGGATTGTCGACCAGGATGCGCTGCCTGAGCTTTTCAGCGGGCGCCCACGCCGCCAAGAGATCCAGCACGTCGCCATCATTGGGCATGTAATCGTCAACCGGTACCGAGGTGTGCGGCCAGTCGCTCGCCCAGAGCATGCGCTCGCCTGCGGCCTCGATCAGGGCCGCAGCAAATGCAGCGACATCAGCATGCGGATACGGCAGGCGCGACACGCGGTGCGCGCCCGAGAGCTTGACCCAGCAGCGGCCCTCGCGCACCAGGCCAAGCAGCGCCTGAAATTCCGGACTCTGCACTCCGGCATCCGCCGCGACGCGTCCAAGGTGCGGGATCACCACGTCTACATCGATCTCGCGCACGGCGCGTGCGATCGCCGGCAGATGCTGCGGGTCGGGCGCGAACTCGATGTGCCATCCCCAGGGTTTCACGCGTGCCGCGACGAGTGCCAGTTCGCGCAGCGCGAGCCCGCCCGCATTGCGCAGGTTGATGCGCACGCCCCTGAATCCGGCACGGTGCATGCGCTCGAGCTCGGCATCGGCGACCGTAGTCTCGATCACGCCCACTCCGCGCGCCCGCCCCTCGAACTGCACGAGCGCATCAGCGAGGCAGCGGTTGTCGGCGCCGTAGACATGCGGCTGCACCAGCACCGCACGCTCGATGCCCAGATTACGCAGAACGCTCCGGTAATCCGCCAGCCCGACTTTGGGATTGGCAAAGCGCGCATCAGGTATCGTGGGATAGCGCTCTTCAGGGCCGAAGATGTGAGCATGGCAGTCGCAAGCATGCGCCGACACGCTGAATGCGGGCGCATGCACCTGGGGATCGGGTTGCTGATATACGGTGGGCATAGCTGAGCGCACTGAGAAAGCGCGGATCCTAGCACAGCACCCGCGGCTGCCTGCATGCGCCCGGCTCGCTGCTTGGAAATCCGCGGCTATTTCGTATAGCATAGGCGCCCTGCATGCATGATGAACGACCGCATAGCCGGCAGAATCGGAAATCCGCATCACGAACGGAGGCTTTATGAAGTTTATGTCTCATGTCATGGCATGCACTGCGCTGTTGCTCGCTGCGGACCTCGCCTGCGCCCAGGACTACCCGAACAAGCTCGTGCGCATCATCACTGCCGAAGCCGGCAGCCCGAACGACATCGCGGCGCGCATCATCGCGCAGGGGATCTCAGAGCCGCTCGGGCAATCGGTGATCGTGGACAACCGCGCCGGCGTGCTTGCTGCCGAAGCGGCCGTCAAAGCGGCGCCCGATGGCTACACGCTGCTGGTCTACGGCCCTACCCTGTGGCTGCTGCCGTTCCTAAGGGACGGCGTGGCCTGGGACCCGATCAAGGATTTTGCGCCGGTCGCATGGGCGACGCGCTCGCCGAACATCCTGGTCGTGCATCCCGACCTGGCTGCGAAGACGGTTGCTGAACTCATCGCGCTCGCGAAGGCGAAACCGCGCGCGCTCAACTACGGCTCGGGCGCGACCGGTTCTTCGAATCACCTCGCGGCGGAACTCTTCAAGTCGTTGGCCGGCATCGACATCGTGCGTGTTCCCTATAAGGGCACGCCGTCCGCGGTCAATGCGATCGTCTCCAACGAAGTGCAGCTCATGTTTCCCGACATCGGCGTGTCGCTCCCGCTCGTGAGAGCCGGCCGCCTACGGGCGCTTGCGGTGACCAGCGCCGCACCCTCTCCGCTCGCGCCGGGCATACCCACGCTTGCATCCTCCGGGCTGCCCAATTATGAATCCGAAGCCCTGTTCGGCATGTTCGCACCGGCCAAAACGCCAACTGCCATCGTCAACCGGCTCAACCAGGAAGCACGGCGCGTGCTCGCCAGAGCGGACGTCAGGGAGAAGCTCTACAGCGTGGGCGTCGAACCGGTGCCGAGTTCCCCTGCGGAATTCGCGGCCAAGATCAACGCCGAGATGGCAAAGTGGGGCAAGCTGATCAAGGAAGCCGGCATTCACGAATAGCGCCGGCCGCCAACTCGCACGGCAGGCCTGCTGATTGACTCAGCGCTTGCGCACGAGCTTGTCCACGCTGCAGTGCTTGGCCGAGCCCAGGTAGATGTCGCCGTGCGTATCCGTGCACAGCCAATGCACCTGGCGCGTTGCAAAGCGCGCAAGCACGGCTCCGGATTCGTCACGGATGTTGACCTGCCCCTCGTGCCCGTCGCTCCCCTGCTCGCAGATGTAGTACACGCCGTCCGCATCGCGCACGATGTTGCCGGGTCCGCCCATGCCGGTCCACTCGCCGAGGTATTTCCCATCAGCGGTGAAGATTTGCACGCGCTTGTTGCCGCGGTCGCATACATAGACCTTGCCGTCGGGCGCGACCACTGCGGCGTGCGGCACACGGAACTGGCCGGGGCCGCTGCCGGGCTCGCCCCACGCAGCGAGCAGCTTGCCATCGCGGCTGTAGCGGTGCACGCGCGCATTGCGGTCGCCGTCGGTGATATAGAGGTCACCTGAGGGACTGAGCGCGATCGCAGTGACGTTGTTGAACGGGCCGGCTGCGCGCAGCACCGGCCCGGTGCGCTTTTCGCAGCCGGTGTCCGAGTGCACGCCGCGCTCGCCAATGATCTGCAGCGGCCGGCCGTCCAGCGTGTAGATGACCGCCACTGAGTCGTCGCGGTCGGTGGTATACGCAATGTCGTTGTAGATGTTCATGGCGTGCGGGCCCATGAAGGTGCCGCTACCCCACGAACTCAGGAAATCTCCGGCGCGGTCAAACACCATCACCGGCGGGTTTTTGCGCTGAAGCACATACAGGCGGTCCTGACTATCGGTGGCGACCGAAGTGATCCGCCCGAACGACTCTCCCGGCGGCAGCCTGAGATAATCCTGAACGAACTCGTAAGTGTATCTACCGCTGCCGACCTGGGGCACGTCAGTGTTCCTCCTGAACTTTCGTAGATACTATGAGTGAGACGAGCCAGTTGCAAAGTAATCCTTAAAATGGAGTTTGCAGAAACCAACTTAAGGAGAAGACGATGCAACCGACTCGAGTGCAAGATTTTACGC
>CAIVHG010000100.1 GCA_903905655.1 uncultured beta proteobacterium
AACCGAAGACTACATTACCGGCAAGTTTGGTTGATCCAGGCATTTATCCGACACTAGCGAGGCCACTATGCAGCATGACCACACATCATCCCAGTTCGACGCCGAAATGGAGACCTTGCGCAGCGACGTGCTCGCCATGGGCGGGCTGGTCGAACGCCAGATCGACCGGGCGATCGACTCCCTAAGCCTGGACAACCCCGAGCTTGCGGCGCAGGTGCTGCACGACGAAGTGCGGGTCAACAGCATGCAGATGGAGATCGACCAACTGTGCACCAACGTCATCGTGCGCCGCCAGCCGGCGGCCAGCGATCTGCGGATGCTATTGACGGTGGTGCGCACCGTCAACGATCTGGAGCGCATCGGCGACGAGGCAAAGAAGATCGCGCTCCAGGCGCAGCAGATTCACGCTTCTGGCAAGCTGACGCTCGTGCGCTACACGGAAATAAGATACGAAGCTGAACTTGCATGCGAAATGCTAAAAATGGCTCTGGACGCCTACGCACGTCTCGACGTCGCTGCCGCGGCAGAAGTGATCACGCGCGATCAGGAGGTCGACGCCGAATTCCTATCGATCATGCGCCAGCTGATCAGCTACATGATGGAGGATCCGCGCACCATATCCGCGGTGCTCGACGTGGTGTTCGTCGCAAAATCGATAGAACGCATCGGTGATCACGCGAAGAACATCGCCGAGTACGTGGTGCACGCGGTGAAAGGCAAGGACGTGCGCCATGCCACGGCCGAGGAAATTCAGCGCGAAGCGGCGAGCTGAACGCTGTCGTCCTGCTCCTGCGATAGCAGGCGGGACGGCGGGAAATGCACGCTGAAGCAACTGCCTTTGCCGGGCTCGCTGGTGATCTTGAGCGTCGCCTGATGCCGCATCAACACGTGTTTTACGATCGCCAGCCCCAGACCGGTGCCCCCGGTGGCGCGCGAGCGGCCTCGGTCTACCCGGTAAAAGCGCTCGGTGAGCCGCGGAATGTGTTCCGCTTCGATGCCGATGCCGCTGTCAGCAACGGCATAGACGCCGTGGCCATCGACCACTTGCCAGCTCAAACGGATGTGCCCGCCGGGCGCGGTATAGCGGACTGCATTGCTCACGAGGTTGCTGAACGCGCTCCGCAGTTCGGCCTCGGCGCCCAATACGATGCAGTCGCCCTCCATTTCGAGCGCGATGTCATGCCGGCCGTTGCTCAAACTGCGCGCTTCGGCACACACTGACTCAAGCAGCGCACGTATGCGTATCGGTTCTTCGCGCAATGCATTTTCTGTGCTTTCGAGCGCAGACAGCACGAGCAGGTCTTCGACCAGCCGCTGCATGCTGCGCGTTTGTTCACTCATCAGCGTCAGGTAGCGCGCGGTTTCCTTGGCATTCGGTTTAAGCTCCTGCAGGGTTTCGAGAAAACCTACCACGACGGTGAGTGGCGTCTTCAGCTCGTGCGAGACGTTGGCAACGAAATCTCGCCGCACGGTGTCTACGCGCTCCAACTCAGTGATATCTCGACTCAGCAGCAGCTTCTGCTCGTCGCCATAAGGGATCAGCTGAAGCGACAACACGCGCTCAGCATCGGTTTTCGCGCTGAGCGCAAGCGGCGCGTCTACTTGGCCCGCGGCAAGATACGCGAGAAACTCGGGCTGGCGGATAAAATTGAATATAGGCTGCCCCACGTCGCGCTGTGCATCAAGTCCCAGGTACGCCTGAGCCTTGCCGTTGCTCCATTCGATCTGATTTCTGCCGTTCAGCATCACGACACCGTCTGGCAGTGCCTCGCAAGCGTCGCGAAAGCGTTGCAGCGCATCCGCGAGTGCGGCTTGCTCGAAGGTACGCTGCTTGGAGTAACGATGCAATTCCGCAAAGATGTCCTCCCAGGCGCCGGTGCCGTTGGGAACCGGCGCATCGACCGTGGCGACCCAGCGCGCGAGCGCAGCCAGATTGCCCACGTGATGAACGAGCAGCAAGGTCAGGCCGGCAACGATCACGGCCAGCCCCCAGATGATCCCCAGCACAAGACTGGCGAGCATCGCTGCGGCCAGGATCGCACCCAGCGCCCACAACAAGCGGCTGCCAACGGCGTTCACGCCACGCGCCTCATGGCGCGTTCATGCGATAGCCGCTGCCGCGCACCGTCTGGATAAGCTGATCCAGCCCGCTGGGCTCCAGCACCCGCCGCACCCGGCGGATATGCACGTCGACTGTGCGTTCGTCGACGTAGACGTGATCGCCCCACACCTGGTCGAGCAGCTGTGCGCGGCTGTAAACGCGCTCGGGGTGCGTCATCAGAAAATGCAGCAAGCGAAATTCAGTGGGCCCCAGCGCAACCGGCTCGTCACCCGCAGTGACGCGGTGCGACTGCGGATCGAGCTGCAGTGCGCCGATCCGCACCAGATCGTCGGTGGTCTGTGGCGAGCGGCGGCGCAGCACCGCTTTGATGCGCGACAACAGCTCACGCGGCGAAAAAGGCTTGGTCACGAAATCATCAACACCCGACTCCAGGCCAAGCACCTTGTCCTGCTCGGCGCCGCGTGCGGTCAGCATGATGATGGGCAGCGCCTTGGTGCGCGGATCCTGGCGCAGGGTCTTGGTAAATGCGATGCCGGACATTCCAGGCAGCATCCAGTCGAGCAACACGAGATCGGGCAGAGACTGCCGGATCGACTGCAGCGCGCTTTCGGCATCATACGCCGGCAGCGGCGTATGGCCTGCGTGCCGGAGCTGAGCCGCGATCAGTTCCTGGATCGCTGGCTCGTCTTCCACTACGAGGATATTGGCAGGCACAGGATTAAACGGACTTCAACATGAACGGTACACTGTATGACAATTGTGTTTCTGAATTATGACAAAGAGTGCGTCGCGGCCGGCCATGCGCTCAGGAACCCGCAGCGCGGCGCACCGCATGCGCGATGCTCTCCGCGCAGCGCTGCACCATGCTTCGCGCTTCCCCCTCTACCATCACGCGAATCACGGGCTCGGTACCCGACGCGCGCAGCAGGACGCGTCCCTTGCCATCGAGCACGGACTCTGCTTTGGCGACCGCCCCCTTAACATCAGAATCGCGGTTGAATTCGAAGCGCTGCTCGGTGCGCACGTTGATCAGCACCTGCGGATAGAGCTTCACCGCGGCAGCGGCCTGGGCGAGCGTCGTCTGCTGATCGCGCAGGGCAGCGAGCACCTGCAGTGCGGAAACGATGCCGTCTCCGGTGGTGTGCTGATTCAGGCACAGGATATGGCCGGAATTCTCGCCACCCAAGTTCCAGCCCTTGGCTTGCAGCATCTCCAGCACGTAACGATCCCCCACCGCAGCGCGCGCAAAAGGAATGTTGAGCCGCGCCAGCGCGTGCTCCATGGCAAGGTTAGTCATCAGCGTGCCAACCACGCCGCCCTTTAGCAGGCGGCGCTTCTTGCAGTGACTCGCAATCACGTAGAGCAACTGGTCGCCGTCGTAGATCGTGCCGCGCTCGTCCACCATGATCAGCCGGTCGCCGTCGCCATCCAGCGCTATGCCCAGATGAGCTCCATTTGTCTTCACTGCAGCCTGCAGCGTCTGCGGGTGAGTGGCACCACATTCGGCGTTGATGTTGTAGCCGTCCGGCTGGTTCGCGATCGCGATCACCTCAGCGCCCAACTCGTGAAATACATGCGAGGCGATGTGGTAGGCGGCGCCATTGGCGCTGTCCACGACCAGCTTCAGGCCGCGCAGATTGAGGTGCGCCGGAAACGTGCTCTTGCAAAACTCGATGTAACGGCCGGCCGCGTCGTCGATGCGCCGCACTTTGCCGAGCGCTGCTGAGCGTTTGCATTCCAGCGGCACAGCGAGTTCGGCCTCGATGTCGGCCTCGTCCTGGTCCGGAAGCTTTGCACCCGCGCCCGAAAAAAACTTGATGCCGTTGTCGTCATACGGGTTGTGCGAGGCGCTGATGACGATCCCCGCCGAAAGTCGCCATGCGCGCGTGAGGTACGCCACCGCAGGCGTGGGCATTGGGCCAGCCAGCAGCACGTCTACACCTGCCGCCGACAACCCCGCTTCGAGCGCCGATTCCAGCATATAGCCGGAAATGCGCGTGTCCTTGCCGATCAGCACCGTCGTGCGCGCGCTGCCCGCATTACTGCGCATGAGCACTTTACCGGCGGCATAGCCCAGGCGCAGCACGACATCGGGCGTAATCGGAGGGTCGCCTACCCTGCCGCGCACGCCGTCGGTGCCGAAATATCTGCGCGGTGCCGGCGAACTCTTCAGTGTGGCGGGGCTGCGCGCCGCCCGGCGCACGGCTGCAGTTCCCTTTGCGGCTTTATTTTTCTTCATCGATTCTTACCATCGTCCTGAACTCATCTGCCCTGCGTTCTACGCTTGCTCGGTCCCGCGCACCGCCTGCCACACCGCGAGTGCATCGCACGTCGCCGCGACATCGTGCACGCGCAGGATGTGCGCCCCTTTTTCGGCGGCGATCAGCGCTGCTGCAATGCTTGCGTATACGCGCTCGTCCACAGCGCGCCCCGTAATGCTCCCGAGCATGGATTTGCGCGAAGCGCCCACCATCACCGCATAGCCCATGGAGGAAAAGCGCTCGAGGCGCCTCAGCAATGCGAGATTATGCTCCAGCGATTTGCCAAAGCCCAGACCCGGATCGACGACGATGCGCTCGCGAGCGATGCCCGCCGCCTGCAATGCACGCACGCGCTGATCCAGAAACGCCTCCACTTCGGCCACCACGTCTGCATAGTGCGGGTTGCGCTGCATGTCGCGCGTGTCGCCCTGCTTGTGCATGATGCACACCGCGGCATCGCCCGCCGCCACCGCCGCGATGGCGCCCGGCGCGAGCAGCGCATTGACATCATTGATCATGGCTGCGCCAGCGGCGAGCGCCTCGCGCATCAGTTCCGGCTTCTGGGTGTCGACTGAAATCGGCACCGCTTTGCCGGCAAGCGCTTCCAGCACCGGCAGCACGCGCCGGCGCTCCTCGTCCAATGACACGCCCTGCGAACCGGGACGCGTGGATTCGCCGCCGATGTCGATCAGATCTGCACCCTCGTCGATCAGGCGTCGGGCATGCGCGATCGCGGTGCTCGCCGATGCGTGGTAACCGCCGTCGGAGAATGAATCGGGCGTAACGTTGACGATGCCCATCACCAGCGGGCGCGCAAGCGCGAGCCGCGCCTCACCGCACTGCAGGTAGATCGTCACTTTACTCTCTGCGGTGGCGCGCCGTGCGGGGCGCGATGCCCCGACGGCGCCTTGCGACGCCGCGCGCGCCGGGGATGCTCAGGTTCCCTGCGCCGGCGCGGCCGTGATGGTTGCGCTCGGCGGCAGATCTTTGGGCGGAACGTTCTTTGCGGCAACCGGCTTGGGTGGCCGCGGCTCGCGGTCTTCCATGATGTCCCTGAGCTGCTCTGCGTCCAGCGTCTCCCATTCCAGCAGCGCCTTGGATATCCGCTCCACCTTGGCGCGACTGTCCTCGATCAGCTTGCGTGCAACTGCATACTGCTGATCGATGATGCGGCGAATCTCCGCGTCGACCTTCTGCATGGTCGCTTCCGAAACATTCTTGTGCGTGGTGACCGAACGGCCGAGAAACACCTCGCCTTCGTTTTCGCCGTAGACCATGGGCCCTAACGCGTCGGACATGCCCCATTCAGTCACCATGCGGCGAGCAAGTGTGGTGGCATTCTGGAAATCGCTGCTTGCCCCGGTAGTCATTTGTCCGAGGAAGACCTCTTCCGCAATGCGTCCGCCCAGGGAAACAGAAATATCCTGAAACAGGCGCTCGCGATCCTTGCCGTAACGGTCCTCCTCCGGCAGCATCCAGGTCACGCCGAGCGCACGTCCACGCGGAATGATGGTGACCTTGTGCACCGGGTCAGCCTTCGGCAGCTGATAGGCGACCACCGCGTGACCGGCCTCGTGATATGCCGTGGTGATGCGCTCGTCTTCCGGCATCACCATGGAGCGGCGCTCGGCACCCATGTATATCTTGTCCTTCGCCTGCTCGAAATCGTCCATGTCGACCAGGCGCTTGTTGCGGCGCGCCGCAAACAGCGCGGCTTCGTTGACCAGATTCGCCAGGTCGGCGCCCGAGGAACCCGGCGTGCCGCGCGCCAGAATATCGGCCTTGACGTCAGGCGCCACCGGCACCTTGCGCATGTGCACCAGCAGAATCTGCTCGCGGCCGCGAATGTCGGGCAGCGGCACCACCACCTGGCGGTCGAAGCGTCCCGGGCGCATCAGCGCCGGATCGAGCACATCGGGACGGTTGGTCGCCGCAATCACGATCACGCCCGCAGTCCCTTCGAAGCCATCCATTTCGACCAGCAACTGGTTTAGGGTCTGTTCACGCTCGTCGTTGCCACCGCCCAGGCCGGCGCCGCGCTGACGGCCGACGGCATCGATTTCGTCGATGAACACTATGCACGGCGCATGCTTCTTGGCCTGTTCGAACATGTCGCGCACGCGGGCCGCGCCCACGCCGACGAACATCTCGACAAAATCGGAACCGGATATGCTGAAGAACGGAACCTTCGCTTCGCCGGCAATCGCGCGCGCCAGCAACGTCTTGCCGGTACCCGGATTTCCCACCATCAGCACGCCACGCGGAATACGGCCGCCCAGCTTCTGAAATTTCGCGGGATCGCGCAGGAATTCGACGAGTTCACCGACCTCTTCTTTCGCTTCCTCGCAACCGGCCACGTCGGCAAAGGTCACGTTGTTGTTGCTGTCATCCATCATGCGCGCGCGGCTCTTGCCGAATGAAAATGCACCGCCGCGGCCGCCGCCCTGCATCTGGCGCATGAAGAAGAACCAGACGCCGATCAATAGCAGCATCGGGAACCACGAGATGAAAATGTTCATCAGGAAGGAAGGCTCTTCTTCCGGTTTGGCGTCAACCTTTACCCCGGCTTTCAGCAGGTCGCTCACCATCCATAGGTCGCCGAGCGTGCCCGGGCTGTAGGTAACGAATTTGCGGCCTTCGTTGGATTGCCAGCGCACGGTCCGGCCCTCGACCGATGCCGATTTGACGTGACCCGCCTTCACTTCATCCATGAACTGTGAGTAGGGGATCACGCTTTGTGCCGCCTGATGGCTGCTGAACTGATTGAAGACCGTCATCAGCACCAATGCAATCACCAGCCAGATCGCCACGTTCTTAACGAGATTGTTCAACATCGCTCCTCATGCGTTTCACCGCCTGCCACACGCTACGTATTCGATTTTAAACCGATTTTCCGGCCAGCGTCAGCCTCACCCTTGCCGCCAGAACGCGCATCCTCGGCGCGCGGCCCGCCTTTTAACCCGCCCTTAAACCCTTTGGCCAGCACGTACAGCTCGTTGCTGCGATCGCGGGAGGCTGCCGGCTTGCGGGTCGCCACCTGGCTAAAGTGACCGCGCAGCGCCTTCAGCAACGCTTCAAAACCCGAACCCTGAAACGCTTTGACCAGCAGATTGCCGCCCGGTTGCAGGTGCTCAACGGCGAACTCCAGCGTGCATTCAGCCAACTCCATGACGCGCGCCTGATCGCTCATCGTAATACCGCTGATATTGGGGGACATATCGCTCAATACAAGGTCCACGCTGCGGCCCTGGAGCGTTTGCGCGAGGCTTTGAGCGACTTCGGGGGTGCGCAGGTCCCCATGAATGAAATCCACCCCACGTAGTGCCTGCATCTCCAGCACGTCGATCGCAATCACCCGTCCGCGCGGTCCGACCCGTGCGCGCGCCACCTGCGACCAGCCCCCAGGGGTGGCTCCCAGATCGAGGACGACCATGCCCTGCTTTAGCAGCTTGTCGCGCTCGGCCATCTCGATCAGCTTGTAGGCTGCGCGTGAGCGATAGCCTTCGCTCCTCGCACGCTGCACGTAGATGTCGTTCACGTGCTCGCGCATCCATTGCTTGCTGGTTCTGGTGCGCTTCATGGGCTGGTTTTACTGCGCTTCATGAGTTAGCATCCCGCCCTATGACGATCGAACTCACCCCCACGCAACGCAGGAGCCTGCGCGCACGCGCGCACGCGCTACACGCCACGGTCATGGTAGGAGAAGCCGGACTCACGCCCGCCGTGCTGACAGAAATCAAAAATGGCCTTTCAACCCGCGATTTGATCAAGGTCCGCGCGCTCACCGCAGACCGCGCGACGCGCGCACGCTGGCTCGCGGAAATCTGTGTCGAGTTTGATGCGGCGCCGGTGCAGATCATCGGGAAGATGCTCGTCGTGTACCGACCGCTCAAAGCCGAAGGCGAAACCGTGAGCCCGCAAAAGCCGCGCCGCCCTGCGCGTCCCAAGCCCGCGCGCCGTACCAAACGCAGTTTCCAGAGCGACTGACCGTATTGGGCGCGCGCCCGCCTCAGCGCGGATTGCGCCCCTGCAGCCACACGAGCAGCAGACCAAGCACGCTCACGATCAGGTAGAGGACGCTCGCCACGCCGTGCCAGGCGAGGAAACGGTCCCGAAAAATGCTCTCCATCACCTCAGCGGGCAGCGCCCGCCCCTTGAGGCTGGCAAGCAGCGGCTGGACTCCGAATTCGCCCACCGCTGTCAGCGCCAGCATGATCAGCACCAGCCAGAATATTCCGTGCCTGAAGCACGCGCCGCCGAAGCGCAGCAGCCGAAACAGCAGCAGATAGACGGCACAGCCAATCCCGATGTAGGCGACAAGCGTAAACAGTTTTCCCGCCACGGTCCCCGCCAATGCCCGATCAGCGAGCACGGAGAAGAGCGTCGGCGCGACCACATAGCCGATGGCCCATATTGCCCCGACCCACAGGGTAAGCGCTACCGCATAAAGCCCGTCAGCGACCGATCTCATCGCAAGCCCGACCAACGATCAAATATACTTGACGTCCAGTATCTCATATTCGCGTACCCCACCGGGGGCATTCACTTCAGCAACATCGCCGGCATATTTGCCGATCAGGGCGCGCGCAATCGGCGAGTTCACTGAAATCTTGCCTTGCTTGATGTCCGACTCGTCGTCGCCGACGATCTGATAGACCACCACCTCGCCGTTGGTCATCTCTTCGAGCTCGATGGTGGCGCCGAATACGCAGCGGCCGTCGGCGTCGAGCAGGGTCGGATCGATGATCTGCGCATTCGCGAACTTGCTGTCGATCTCGGCGATGCGTCCCTCGATAAAGCTCTGGCGCTCCTTGGCAGCGGCATACTCGGCATTTTCCGACAAGTCGCCGTGCGCACGCGCCTCGGCGATCGCCTGGATGACCGCCGGGCGCTGGCGCGTCTTGAGTTCATGCAGCTCGGCACGCATCTTTTCAGCGCCTGCCACCGTCAACGGGATCTTGCTCATTTTATGGCGCTCACAGCCGGCTCGCGCAGGCGCTTGTGCAGGCCCTGCAGATCGTAGGCCTTCATCTCGCGCGAGGCCTGCATGCCGGTGCACGCGGCGCGCGCTCCGGCCACCGTCGTGTAGAGCGTGATTCGCGCCTGGAGGGCTGCACGCCGTATCACGTACGAGTCGCGCACCGCGTTGCGCTTTTCTTCGACGGTATTCAGGATGAGCACGATCTCCCCGTTCTTAATCATATCCAGGACATGCGGCCGCCCTTCGGCGACCTTGTTGATGGCCATGACTTCGAGACCCGCCGCGCTCAGAGCCGCCGCGGTGCCGCGCGTGGCAACCAACCCGAAGCCCAGCACGGCAAGCTCGCGTGCGACCTCGACCGTGCGCTCCTTGTCGGCATTGCGCACGCTGATGAACACTTTACCAGATGTGGGCAGCCGCTCCCCCGCCGCAAGCTGGGACTTGATAAATGCCTCACCGAAACTCGCGCCCACGCCCATGACTTCGCCGGTCGATTTCATCTCCGGGCCCAGTATGGTGTCGGCGCCCGGAAACTTGATAAAGGGGAACACCGCTTCCTTGACCGAATAATAGGGCGGCACCACTTCGCCGCCGATGCCCTGCGCAGAGAGCGATTGTCCCGCCATGCAGCGCGCGGCGATCTTGGCGAGCGGCATCCCGGTGGCCTTGGAGACGAACGGCACGGTGCGCGAAGCACGCGGGTTCACCTCAAGCACAAATATCACGTCATCGGGCGTGCCTTTCTGAATCGCAAACTGCACGTTCATGAGGCCCACGACTTTCAGCGCATGCGCCATGGCGATGGTCTGGCGGCGCAGTTCGTCCTGCACGCTCTGCGATAAGCTGAAAGCAGGCAGCGAACACGCTGAGTCTCCAGAGTGCACGCCCGCCTGCTCGATATGCTCCATGATGCCGCCGATCAGCACCTCACGGCCGTCGCAGATCGCGTCCACGTCGACCTCGATCGCATCGTTCAGGAAGCGGTCGAGCAGCACCGGCGAATCGTTGGACACCTTCACCGCCTCGCGCATGTAGCGCTCGAGATCGCTTTGCTCGTGCACGATTTCCATGGCGCGCCCGCCCAGCACATAGGACGGCCGCACCACCAGCGGATAGCCGATTTCTTCCGCCAACACGAGCGCTTTTTGCGGGCTGCGCGCCGTGCGGTTGGCGGGCTGCTTGAGCTTCAGCTTGGTAAGCAGCTTCTGGAAGCGTTCACGGTCTTCAGCAACATCAATTGACTCCGGCGACGTGCCAATAATGGGCACTCCGTTCGCCTCCAGATCGCGCGCCAGCTTGAGCGGCGTCTGGCCGCCATACTGCACGATCACCCCGTACGGCTTTTCCAGGTGCACGATCTCCAGCACGTCCTCGAGCGTGACCGGCTCGAAATACAGGCGGTCGGAGGTGTCGTAATCCGTGGAGACCGTCTCCGGATTACAGTTGACCATAATGGTCTCGTAACCGTCCTCGCGCAGCGCGAGCGCGGCATGCACACAGCAATAATCGAATTCAATGCCCTGCCCGATGCGGTTGGGCCCGCCGCCCAAGACGATCACCTTCTTGCGGTCCGTGGGGCGTGCCTCGCATTCCTCTTCGTAGGTCGAATACATGTACGCGGTGCTGGTCGCAAACTCCGCGGCGCAAGTATCCACGCGCTTGTACACCGGACGTATGCCGAACGCATGGCGCTGGGTGCGGACCTCTGCTTCCTTCACCTTCAGCAGATGCGCGAGCCGGCGGTCGGAGAATCCCTTGCGCTTGAGCATGCGCATGGTTGCCGCATCGATCTGCGCGAGCTGGCAGTCGTCGAGCCACATCTCGAGCTTGACGATCTCATCGATCTGCGCCAGAAACCAGGGATCGATGCCGGTCAGTTCATGGACTTCCTGTTGAGTAAAGCCGTTTTCGAGCGCATCACCCACGTACCAGATGCGCTCCGGCCCCGGCTCGCCCAATTCCTTTTCGATCGTTTCGCGGTCGGTGGTCTTCTGGTTGAGCCCGTCGACGCCGACTTCCAGGCCGCGCAGCGCCTTCTGGAAGGATTCCTGGAAAGTGCGCCCGATCGCCATCACTTCGCCCACCGACTTCATCTGCGTGGTGAGGCGGTCGTTGGCCTGCGGAAATTTCTCGAACGCGAAGCGCGGCACCTTGGTGACAACATAGTCGATGGTCGGCTCGAACGAGGCTGGCGTCGCGCCACCCGTGATGTCGTTGCGCAGCTCGTCGAGCGTATAGCCGACTGCGAGCTTGGCAGCCACCTTGGCGATCGGAAAGCCAGTCGCCTTCGACGCCAGCGCCGAGGAACGCGACACCCGCGGGTTCATCTCGATGATCAGCATGCGCCCGTCGGCCGGATTGATCGCGAACTGCACGTTGGAACCGCCGGTGTCGACCCCGATCTCGCGCAGGCACGCAATCGAGGCGTCGCGCATGATCTGGTATTCCTTGTCGGTCAGTGTCTGCGCTGGTGCCACAGTAATCGAATCGCCGGTATGCACACCCATCGGATCGAAATTTTCGATCGAGCACACGATGATGCAGTT
>CAIVHG010000101.1 GCA_903905655.1 uncultured beta proteobacterium
CGGCCTGGGTGAGCCGCTTGAGGTACTGCGCCCAGAGCTGATCATAGCGCGCGCCAAAATCGTAGAGCAGGTCCCAGGAATAGATTCCGCTGTTATGGCCGTCGGAAAACGTGAATTGCACGGCATAGGTTCCGACCGGCTCAATCTTGTCGATGTTGACGTCCTTTTTCCCGACCTGCAGCACTTCCTGGCCCGGGCCGTGACCGCGCACCTCGGCGGATGGCGAGTAGACGCGCAGGAATTCGCAGGGCAGCCGGAAAGTCTTGCCGTCGGCATAGCTCAGTTCGAGCACCCGGGACTTCTGGTGCAGCTTGATTTCGGTAGGGGGCGGTGATGGCTGGCTGGGTGCGGTCATGATCGCAACATGATAACCGAGTTTCGCCATGCGGCAGAGAGCTTCAAACAAGGCTTTTGTAAAATCAATTGCTTGTAGTGCGTGCCCATTCGACAGTCCGAGCGGAATTATCGGCCACGGGAAAGGCCGCCTCCAAAAAAGACCAGTGCTTGCGTCGGCCTCGTCGAGGAGTCATTTGCCTGATGGAGTACTATCGGCCTGCGAAAGTCTTATGTGCTAAGCCAGCCACATCAGCGTTAGTCTTGATTCAGAAGTCTGGAAGAGGTCGTATCATCAGCAGCCAGAAAAATGGGGAGAGTCAGTGAAGCAAACCCCGGTTCATGAACAGCACAATCCCGACCTGCTAAAGGTTATTCCAATAGCATCGAAGAAGATCATTGAAGTGGGGTGCGGCTCCGGGGCGCTGGCGCGGGCATTCAAAGCGCTAGCGCCAGGTTGCGATTACCTCGGCATAGAAATTGAACCGAATTATGCGGAGCTGGGCAAACGCTATTGCGACCGCTGCCTGACCCTGGACATCGAATCCGCGAGCGCAGAGTTTTGGAATGAGTGCTCAGACCGGGATTGTTGGGTCTTTGGCGACACGCTGGAGCATTTGAAAGATCCGTGGTCGATTCTTCAACGCATCCGAACTGTCATCCCGAGGTCCGGAACGGTGGTGGCGTGCATCCCCAACGCGCAGCATTGGACGCTACAAGCGAAACTCAGTGTCGGCGATTTTCGCTATCAGGCGAGCGGCCTGTTAGATCAGACGCATCTGCGCTGGTTTACCAGGCAAACGATCATCGAGATGTTCGATCAAACAGGTTTTCAAATCGAAGAGGGTATTCCGCGAATTTTCGACGAAGCGGGCCGGGAATCTTTCCTGCCGATCATCGAGCAGATGGCCAAGGCGGCGGGCGGCGACCCCAAAACGGCAGTCGCAGATGCATTACCCCTTCAATACGTTGTTCGCGCGATCCCGAAGTAACCGATCGTAAATCAGGGGGGCATCGGTGCACGCGGCCGGCGCGCCTTGCCCGGCATGGAGTTACAACAGCACGCGCTCGATGCCGCCGTGATTTGCGTTGGCGACGTATTCGGGGAGCCAGTTGGCGCCGAGCACGTGCTTCGCCAGCTCGACCACGATGTAGTCGGCATCCGTGCCCGAATCGTTATCGTAGCGCGAGAGTCCCTGCAGGCAGGACGGGCACGAGGTCAGGATTTTGACCGCGCCGTCGTAGCCGTCGGCGCGCAGCCGCGCAGCGCCCTTGCGCATCTCTTCTTCCTTGCGAAAGCGCACCTGGGTCGAGATGTCGGGGCGGGTGATGGCCAGCGTACCGGCCTCGCCGCAGCAGCGCTCGTTGAGCGCGACGTTTTGGCCCATCAGCTGCTGCACGACCTTCAGCGGCTGCTGGGTCTTGATCGGCGTATGACAGGGGTCGTGGTACATGTAGCGCACGCCCGAGACGCCTTCCATGCGCACGCCCTTCTCCAGCAGGTACTCGTGGATATCGAGCAACCGGCAGTCCGGGAAGATTTTCTCGAATTCGTATTTCTGCAGCTGGTCCATGCAGGTGCCGCACGACACGATCACGGTCTTGATGTCCAGATAGTTGAGCGTGTTGGCCACGCGATGGAACAGCACGCGGTTGTCGGTGATGATCTGCTGGCCCTTGCGTTCGTTGCCGGCCGAGGTCTGCGGGTAACCGCAGCACAGGTAGCCCGGCGGCAGCACGCATTGCGTACCTATTTCGTAGAGCATCGCCTGGGTGGCGAGGCCGACCTGGCTGAATAGCCGTTCCGAGCCGCAGCCCGGGAAATAGAATACCGCGTCCGAATCCTCGGTCACCTTTTGCGGGTCGCGGATGATCGGCACCATGCGCGCATCCTCGATGTCGAGCAGCGCCCGCGCTGCCTGCTTGGGCAGCCCGCCGGGCATCGGCTTGTTGAAGAAGTGAATCACCTGCGCGCGCAGCGGCGGGCGGCCGACGCTCACCGGCGGATGCGCGGTCTGCGGCTGCGTGAGGCCAAGCGCTTTGACCAAGCGGTGCGCGAGGCGCTGGGCGCGGTAACCCCAGTCGATCATCAGCTTGCGCGCGAGCTTGATGGTGCCGGGGTCGGTCGCGTTCAGAAAGAACAATGATAAGGCGGTGCCAGGGTTGAATTTCTTCTGGCCGTGGCGCTGCAGGAAGTTGCGCATCGCGACAGACACGTCGCCGAAGTCGATGTCCACCGGGCACGGCTTCAGGCATTTGTGGCATACCGTGCAATGGTCGGCGACGTCGCCGAACTCCGCGAAGTGTTCGAGCGACACTCCGCGCCGCGTCTGCTCTTCATAGAGGAAGGCTTCGATCAGCAGCGAGGTCGCCAGAATCTTGTTGCGCGGGCTGTAGAGCAGGTTCGCGCGCGGCACATGGGTCGCGCACACCGGCTTGCATTTGCCGCACCGCAGGCAGTTCTTGACCGAATCGGCGATCTTGCCGATCTCCGATTGCTCGAGGATCAGGCTCTCGCCGCCGAGCAGGCCGAAGCTCGGCGTGTACGCGTTCGAGAGGTCGGCGCCTGCCAAGAGCTTGCCGCGGTTGAAATGGCCGCGCGGGTCGACTCTCTCTTTGTAAGTGCGGAAGCTTTCGAGCTGCTCGGGATCGAGGAATTCGAGCTTGGTGATGCCGATGCCGTGCTCGCCCGAGATCACCCCGTCCAGAGAGCGGGCGAGCCGCATGATGCGCGCGACCGTGCGGCTCGCCTCCTGCAGCATTTCATAGTCGTCGGAGTTGACCGGGATGTTGGTGTGCACGTTGCCGTCGCCGGCGTGCGTGTGCAGCGCCACGAACACGCGCCCATGCAGCACCGTGCGGTGCACTTCGTCGAGGCGCTCGCGCACTCTGTGAAACTGCAGGCCGCTGAAGATGTCCGCGAGCGGCGCGCGCACTTCGGTCTTCCACGATACGCGCAGGCTGTGGTCCTGCAGCGCGTGGAACACGCTGCCCGTATTCGGGCTGCCGCCTTGTGCATCGCCCGGCGCGTCGGGACAGATATCCGAGTAGCTTGCGAGCGGCGCATCCAGGTTCGCCGCCAGCCATTGCCAGCGGCTGCGTGTGTCTGCGATCAGCGCGCGCGCCCGAGCTACGCGATCGCCGATCAAATCCGCGGCGGCGATGGCGTCGTCGGCCTGATGCAGCGGCAGGTCGCCGCTCAGGAATTCCTCGAGCGCATCGAGCAGCTTCAGCTTGTTGCCGAGTGAGAGCTCGATGTTGAAGCGCACGATGCCGTCGGAATAATCGCCCAGGCGCGGCAGCGGGATGACGACGTCTTCATTGATCTTGAAGGCGTTGGTGTGCTTCGCGATGGCGGAGGTGCGCGCCCGGTCGAGCCAGAACTGCTTGCGCGCATCGGCGCTGACCGCGACGAAGCCCTCGCCGTGGCGGGCGTTGGCCATGCGCACCACGTGCGAAGCCGCGGCCGCCACCGCGTTCTCGTCCTCGCCCACGATATCGCCGAGCAACAGCATGTTCGGCAGCGCGCTGGCGGGATCGCGGCGCGCCGCCTTGGTCGCGTAGCCGACCGCTTTTACGTAGCGCCCGTCCATGTGCTCGAGCCCGGCGAGCTTTACCTGCGGATTGGCGTCGAGGTAGTTCTTGATCTCCACGATCGAAGGCACTGCTTCGCGCACCGAGCCGAAGAACTCGAGGCAGAAGGTGCGCACGTGCGGCGGCATGCGGTGCAGCACGAAGGTGGCTTCAGTGATGAGGCCGTCGCAGCCTTCCTTCTGCACGCCGGGCAATCCCGAGAGAAACTTGTCGGTGACGTCCTTGCCCAGTCCGCGCTTGCGGAAGCTGGCGCCGGGAATCTCCAGCGTTTGCTCGCCGAGCCGCGTCTTGCCGTCGAGGGCGTAACGCGTCAGCCGAAAGCGCGCCATGGCGACGTCGTGAATCTTTCCCATGTTGTGGTCGAGGCGCTCGACCTCCAGCCATTCGGCGTCTGGCGTCACCATGCGCCAACTCGCCAGATTGTCGAGCGCGGTGCCCCACAGCACGGCCTTCTTGCCGCCGGCGTTCATCGCCACATTGCCGCCGATGCAGGAGGCATCGGAAGACGTGGGATCGCAGGCGAACACCAGCCCGGCTGCATCCGCCGCTTCCATCGCGCGCTTGGTCACCACGCCGGCGCCGCAGCGCACGACGGACACCGGGTGCTCGACTCCGGGCAGGCGGCGCTGCTCGATCGGCTGCAGCGTGTCGAGCTTCTCGGTGTTGATCACCGCGGTGTGCTTGACCAGCGGGATTGCGCCACCGGTGTAGCCGGTGCCGCCGCCGCGCGGGATGATGGTGAGGCCGAGTTCGATGCAAGCTGCGACGATCGGCGCGGTTTCTTCCTGCGTGTCAGGGTTGATCACGACGAACGGGTATTCGACGCGCCAGTCGGTGGCGTCGGTCACGTGTGAGACGCGCGCCAGGCCGTCGAACTGGATGTTGCCGCGGCGCGTGATGCGCGACATGCGCTGCACGATCCTGCCCCGCAGGGCGAGCGTTGCGGCGAACTGCGCATGGAACGCGTCGACTGCGGCGTGCGCGGCGGTGAGCAGTCTACCCACGGCGTCGTCCTCGAGGTTCTGGCGGCGCGCTTCGATCTCGGTAAGCCGATGCCGCATCGCCGCTGTCAGCGCGGCGCGCCGCTTGGGATTGCGCAGCAGATCGTCCTCGAGATAGGGATTGCGCGACGCCACCCAGATGTCGCCCAGCACTTCATAGAGCATGCGCGCCGAGCGGCCAGTGCGCCGCTGGCTGCGCAGTTCGTTGACCAGGTCCCATAGTTCGGGGCCGAGCAGCCTGATGACGATCTCGCGATCGGAAAAGGAAGTGTAGTTGTACGGAATTTCGCGCAGACGGGCGCTCATGATCAGCTTTCGAGGGCCACGGGAAAATGCTCGGGCATCGGTTGAAGTTTACCGCAAATGCACGGTGCCGGAGAGCGGCTCGCCTGCACAAATGCAGTGCATGCTGGTGCGCTTGTTGCGACGCGCGCTGCGCACGCTTGCGCGATTGGGCTAAGTGTATACTGAGCGGCCGCGTACTGATGACTGCATCGCGTGCGTTAGGTGGTGCCGCGCGACCAAAATTATCAGGACGCAGCGCCGGCAATGCAATGCAGTGGATGCTGCTATCTTTGAGTACTTTTTCGGCGCGGCTTGCACGAACTGCAGACAGGAAAAGTGCAGCGGCGGTAAAGTACAGTTCATGGAGCCGCCATAGCAATGTCCCGCTACAGCAATGTCTAAACGCAGCCGATCGCGTTCCGCGATGCCCCGCAATGATCGTCACGCCGGCGCTGCGCTGCCTCTGAACCTGGGGCAGGCCCTGCAGGGCGCTTTTGCCGCGTATCAACGGGGTGATTGGCCTGAAGCTGAACGGCTGTGCAGGCTGGTGCTGGATGCGCAGGCGGACAACTTCGACGCCCTGCATCTGGCTGGATTCATCGCCGCGCAGACGCAGAGGATGCCGGCGGCGGCTGCGTTGCTCGTTAGGGCGGCCAGAGTCAACCCGAACCATCCTGAGGTCCACAACAATCTCGGCAATGCGCTGCGCGCAATCGGGCAGCCCGCGCAGGCGCTGGCAAGCTATGAGCGCGCAGCCGAGTTGCAGCCCGCTGCTCCCACGGCGCACTACAACCGCGGCGTGGCGCTGTGGGAACTGCAGCGCTACGCTGAGGCGGTGGCAAGCTATGAGCGCGCGCTGGCGCTGGCGCCGGATTATGCCGAAGCCTGCTACAACCACGGCGTGGCGCTGGCCGATCTCGCGCGTTTTGCGCAGGCATTGGCAAGCTACGGGCGCGCGCTGGCGCTCAATCCCGATTACGCTGAAGCGCACAACAACCGCGGCGTGGCCCTGTGGGATCTGGGGCAGCACGCCGAGGCGCTGGCAGGCTATGAACACGCGCTAGCACTCGCTCCCGATTACGCCGCGGCCCACAACAACCGCGGCAACGCGCTGCACGAACTGGAGCGTGCAGCGCAGGCGCTTCTAAGCTATGAGCGCGCGCTTGCGCTGCAGCCGCAGTACGCCGACGCCTGGAGCAATCGCGGCGTCGCCCTGGGTGAACTCGGGCGCCGCGACGAAGCGCTGGCGAGTTGTGCGCTCGCGCTCGCGCTCAATCCAGGCTACGCCGACGGCTATAACAATTTCGGCAATGCGCTGGCAAAGATCAGAAGCTACGGGGCTGCGCTCGCGAGCTATGAGCGCGCGCTGGCGCTCAAGCCAGCTTAGGCCGAAGGCTACAACAACCGCGGCGCCGCGCTTGCCGGCGCAAATCATGAGGAAGCGGCGGTGGCGAGCTACGGGCGTGCGCTCGCTCTCAAGCCGGATTACGCCGACGCCTACAACAACCGCGCCAACGCGCTGCGCGCCCTCAAGCGCTATGCGGAGGCGCTCGATAGCTATGGCAGGGCCATGCTGCTCGATCCGGCCTGCGAGTTCGTGCGCGGAATGGCGCTGCACACGCGGATGCTGATCTGCGACTGGCGTGAGGTAGATGCAGAATTGGCGCAGCTCGCGGCGAGCATAGAGCGCGGGGAAAAAGCGTCTCCGCCGTTTCCGGTGCTGGCGCTTTCGGGCTCACTGGCGCTGCAACGGACGGCTGCGGAAATCTATGCACAAGACCAGTATCCCGCAAGCCATGTCCTGCCGGCGCTATCCAAATGCCTCAGGCATGAACGAATACGCGTTGGCTATTTTTCCGCCGATTTTCGCAATCACGCGGTCTCGTTTTTGACGGCAGAATTGTTCGAGCTGCACGACAAGTCGAAATTCGAGCTCTATGCATTCTCCTTTGGGCCTGACAGCGATCGTGAAATACGGCAGCGGCTGACGGCGGCGTTCGACAAATTCATTGACGTACGGGCTTATAGCGATCAGGCGGTGGCGCAGCTAGCCAGGGAGCTCGAGGTGGACATCGCGATCGACCTCGGGGGATTTACCGAAAACTGTCGCACCGGCATCTTTGCGCTGAGGGCAGCACCGGTGCAGGCGAGCTATCTGGGCTATCTGGGCACCATGGGCGCCGAGTACATGGATTACCTGATCGCCGACGATACGATCGTTCCCGCAGAGCACCGAAAATATTATTCGGAGAAGATCGTCTACCTTCCGAGTTATCAGGCGAACGATTCAAAAAGACGCATCTCGGACAAGATCTACACCCGTGCCGAGCTCGGCCTGCCGCGGACGGGCTTCGTCTACTGCTGTTTCAACAACAATTACAAGATCACGCCCGAAACTTTCAGCGGCTGGATGCGCATCCTGCAGCGGGTGGCAGGCAGCGTGCTGCTGCTCTACGCCGACAACCAATTCGCGGCCGACAATCTGCGAAGGGAAGCGGCGGCCCGGGGGTTAGATGCCGCGCGGCTGATCTTCGGCGAGCGCTTGCCGGTGCCGGAGTACCTGGCGCGCTACCGCACGGCAGATCTGTTCCTGGACACGCTCCCGTACAATGCCGGCACCACCGCGAGCGACGCCCTGTGGGCGGGCCTGCCGGTGCTGACGCGCATCGGAGAATCCTTCGCCGGCCGCGTCGCCGCGAGCCTGCTGCACGCCATTCAGTTGCCGGAGCTCGTCGCTGAAACTCAGGAGGCGTACGAGGCGCTTGCAGTGGAACTCGCCATGAATCCGCAACAGCTTGCGGCAATCCGGGAAAAGCTGACACGCAACCGCCTGACAACGCCGCTGTTCGACACCGCGCTGTTTGCGCGGCACATCGAGGCCGCATACCTGCAGATGTATGAGCGCCATCAGGCGGACCTGCCGCCGGAGCATATCCATGTACAATCGCCGCGCTTGGAACGTTGAATACGGAAACCCGTGCCGCCTGTGTTGCGCGGCAACTGGGTCCAGGAGCAGCGATTGATGAAAACGCCGCATTATCTGCCGCAGGTGCGCGCCCAGTACGAGGAGCTTCCATATCCTGCGCGCAATCCGCAGGACGAAAAGACGCGCCTCGCCCGGACGTGGCTCGAAGACCTGCCGATGATCAACCACTATTGTTTCGCGGGGCGCCAGAGCTTTCGCAAGCGCTTCCGTGCGCTCGTCGCCGGCGGCGGCACCGGGGATGCCACCATCTTCCTGGCAGAGCAGCTGCGTCACACCGATGCCGAGATCGTGCACCTGGACATGAGCCGCGCCAGCAGCGACATCGCGCTGAAGCGCGCGCAGGTACGGGGGCTCACCAACATCACATGGATTCAAGATTCCATCCTCGCGCTGCCGGAACTCGCGCTGCAACCGTTCGACTACGTCAACTGCAGCGGCGTGCTGCATCACATGGAAGATCCCGATGCCGGATTGCGCGCGCTGCTGTCCGTGCTCAAGGACTCCGGCGCGCTCGGCATCATGGTCTACGGGCGTTACGGCAGGACCGGCATCTACCAGATGCAGGCGCTGATGCGGCTGATCAACGATGGCATCGCCGACTCGCCGTCCAGGATTCGCAATGCCCGCGAGGTATTGGGATCGCTGCCGCCGACAAACTGGTTCAGGCGCGCCGGTCAGCATTTCGAAGACCTGGAGAACGACGCCGGCATTTACGATCTGTTCCTGCACGCGCAGGACCGTCCGTATACGGTGGGCGAGCTGTATGAATGGATTCATGATCGTCACGGGCTGCATCTGCATTTCACAGACGTGGGGCGCGGGCGCGCCGCCTATATGCCGGAGTTGCTGTTGAATGCGCAGCAGCCCGCCTATCTGAGTGCGGTGTCTGCGCTGCCGCTACGCCGGCAGCAAGAAATCGCCGAACTGCTGAGCGGTGATCTGCTCACCCATTCTTTTTATGTCACCCGCTCGCAAAGCACCGAGGCTGCATATGCGGATGCCGACTGCGTGCCGTGCTTCTACCACGAGCCGCTCGACGGCGCTGCGCTGGCAACGCTCATCAGGGAGCATAAGAACATGCCGTTCGTGGTGAACCACTCGCATACCCGCATCGCGGTGCAGGTGGACCCGGGTAAATACAGCGCGTACGTTCTGCCCCTTATCGACGGCAAGCGCAGCTTCAGGGAAATCTTCGCCCTGCTAAGGGCGCAGCCGCAGTTCAAGGTTGCGCCGCCAGCGGACGAATATCTGTTCCGCGACCTGCAGCCGTTCTTTCAGTTTCTGCGGTCGATCGACCGGGTGCTTCTCAGGCATGGGTCTGTCGACGCCATCAGCTAGATCGGCCCAGCTCCATTCTTGGGAATTATGGATTTAACAAATCGTTTAACAACAATTACATATTGATTATGGTGCGATGCACCATCCATGCTCGGCTAAATGTTTCACCGGACTAGCCATAATTAATAGTTACGCCAGATCTTATATGCTGGAGGCTGAACTGTCGGGAGCCGGTGATTCCTTGTGGCATTTATACAACATCTCCCTGAGAAATGGGCCCGAATCTCACTATCTTGTTGCCGTACGTAGATGCCCTCTGGCACACTCGTCCCAACCTGACCGCAATCGTATTTGGTTTGGTTACAAAAAATCATTCCGAACAAACAAGGAGAATAGCTATGAATAAAGGATCATCCTTTGTGTTGAAGAAAAGGACCCTGATAGCGATCGCGTGCGCCGGTGTATTCAGCGCGCCGCTGGTTGGCAATGCACAGACGGTATACAACTATCAAGACCGCGACATCTGCGGCTACGGCACCTGCAACCTGGGCTTCAATGGCCAGGGCCTGACCATTCAGTTCAGCGTCGCCACCGGCTTGGCGCGCGTCAAGTCCGACGGCGCGACTACCGGTGATGGGAGCGGCGCTACCGCGACCACCTCCAACGCCACGCCGCGTAACCAGGTGTGGACGGGGCTGAGCTGGGTGCGCTTCAGCGGCTCGCGCCTGATCGGCGGCGATTTCATCAAGTCGACCGCGTTCCACGTCGAGTCCGGCATCACCATGGACTCCGGCAGTTCCTCCACCAGCGCTGGCGTGCTCGGAACCCGGAACACCGCCGTCGGTATCGACACCTCGATCGGTTCGTTCTGGGCTGGTAAGTGGACGACCCCGTACAATTCCTCGACGACCACGCTCAACGTGACCTCGTCATCGGTCGGCCCCGGCATCACCTATTCCGGCGTGATCGGCAGCTCGGGCTTCGGCACAGGCACCTCGTACAACGGCAACGGCAACACGGGCTTCGGCTCCTCCGCCACTGCCGCCACCGCGATCTCGAACTCGATGAGCTTCGGGCGCACCACGCCGAACACCGTGCACTACCTGTCCCCGTCCTACTCGGGCGTGCAGGCGCACATCGGCTATACCGCAGCCGAAGAAACCGCAGCCGGCGCGAACCCGCTGCAGAAGCCCGAACTCTGGTCCGGCACGCTGACCTACACGAACGGTCCGATCTAC
>CAIVHG010000102.1 GCA_903905655.1 uncultured beta proteobacterium
ACGATGCCGGATGCGGTCTTGCGCTCTTCTTCAACACGCTTCACTATGAGGCGGTCGTGTAAAGGACGGATTTTCATAATGCCTCTCCTCTTTCAAACCAGGTAAAAAGTCAGAATTTTGTTAGCACTCGACTTGAGTGAGTGCTAATTGTATGGGTTCATGGCCTGAATTTCAAGGGATGCCCCTGGATTTTAGATGAATGTCCGCAGGGCTATCCCGTGCCCGGGAGGCTGCGGAACCGGGTAAATCCGCGGCCTGCGCGCCATGAGAAGGCCCTGCCGCGCAGCCCGGCGCGGGGGGGGGTTCAGGCTATCGAGGGGGTGTTTCAGAACTCGGCGCAGGGCGCCGAGGTGCAGCCGCTGCCGCGGGCTTCCTGTTATTCCGGCGTGTCGTCGGCATGGACACCGAAGCGGTAGATCGTTCTGCGGCTGCCATCGCACTTGGGCGGGATCGGCAACAGCGGGCATGGCGGCCGGCGGCGACCGCCGTCCTCGAGCGTCGCGTCGGCCGCGCACTCGCCCCAGATGCCGCCGCGCACCGGTCGGAACAGCCACATCAGATAACCCTGGCGGCCGGCAACTTCCAGCAACTCATCGGCGTCCGGCGCGTCGGCGACCACCGCATTGCTGCCATAGGCGCCATAAGGAAAGGCGCCGAAGGCCTGCATACATTCGAGTGCCTCGCGCGATGGCGCACCCTGGCGCATGCAGCCGGGGCGCTCGGCACGCTGCACATCCCAGGCGCCCAATTCCCACGCCGCATCCATCGCAGCGCGATCGACAGTCACCAGGTCGCGCCAGCCTTCGTTGAGCTGAAGCGCGGAACTCGGAACCGGCGTATATGCGACGGTTTCGGCTTCCTCGATTTCAGCGAGCCGCTCCTTGATGAAGCCGTGCCAGTGCAAAGTGAGGATGATCGGAGTGTCGGGGCAGGGCACCGCGGCAAGCGTGATTCCGAATAGCGGCAAGCCGGTTGCGGCGATCTGATCTTCGATGCGGTTGATGAGTTCCATGACCACCTCCGTTGCAGTGCTAAACTGACGGGCGTGCGCATATCACTAATCTGATCTCAAGTTCTATAACGTATCTACACGCACAGCGTTGACGAACGCAATTGTGGAAACCTCTGTACGTGCTACGGCAGCATGCAACCGCAGCTTGATAGCTGCGCCACTACTATGCGCGCTCGCGGCGACGCGGGCAACCGCAATATGAAGCATTCAAAGATTCAGATCTGAGCACGCATGGCTACTGGCACTCACAATACACAACTGCTGACACGCAGCGCGGCAGCGGTCTGGCATCCCTGCACTCAGATGAAACTGCACGAGCAGCTGCCGCTGCTGCCGATTGCGCGCGCGTCCGGCGTATGGCTGTACGATTTCGACGGCCGGCGCTATCTGGATGCCATCAGTTCATGGTGGGTAAATCTCTTCGGGCACGCGAATGCGCGCATCAATGCAGCGCTCAGCGCTCAGCTCGCGCAACTGGAGCACGTCATGCTCGCCGGCTTCACGCATGAGCCGGTCGTGGAATTATCCGAGCGCCTGAGCGCGCTCACCGGCGGCAAACTCGGCCATGCGTTTTACGCGAGTGACGGCGCCTCTGCCGTCGAGATCGCGCTCAAGATGAGCTTTCACTACTGGAAGAACAGCGGACAGCCGCAGAAGACGAGCTTCGTCAGCCTCGCCCACAGTTATCACGGCGAGACGCTGGGCGCGCTGTCAGTGACCGACGTTGCGTTGTTCAAAGACACTTATGCGCCGTTGCTGCGCGCCAGCGCGCAGGTCGCGAGCCCCGACTGGCGGCTCGCCGCGCCCGGCGAGTCGCCGCTCGCTTATGCAACGCGCTGCGCAGATGCGCTGGACGCCCATCTCGCACAGCATCATGCGAAAACAGCGTCGCTGATCGTGGAACCGCTAGTGCAGGGCGCGTGCGGCATGGCGATGTACGATCCCGAGTATCTCCGGCGCGCGCGCAGCGCGTGCGACCGCTATGGCGTGCATTTGATCGCTGATGAAATCATGACCGGCTGCGGCCGCACCGGCAGCTTTTTCGCGCACGAACAGGCGAACATTACTCCGGACTTGCTGTGTCTGTCCAAGGGGATCACGGGCGGCTACCTGCCGCTATCCGCGGTGCTTGCGACCGACAAAATATATACCGCCTTCTACGACGACGAGCCCGCGCGCGGCTTCCTGCATTCGCATTCCTATACCGGCAATGCGCTTGCCTGCCGCGCCGCGCTCGCGACGCTCGACATCTTCGAAGAGGACCAGGTGCTCGCGCGCAATCAAGTGAAGGCGCAATACCTGAACCGTGCCGCGCAAGCGCTCGCGCGCCATCCGCAGGTCAAAAATTTCCGGAACATTGGGATGATCTGGGCGTTCGATGTGGAGACCTCAGATCCCGAGTTCAGCCGCCGCTTCCACCAGGCCGCGCTCGCGCATGAACTGCTGCTGCGGCCAATCGCAAACACGGTCTACTTCATGCCGCCCTATGTAATCGAGGACCACGAGATCGATCTGCTGATCGCGGGCACGCTCGCAGCGCTCGAGCAAACAGTAGGTGGCCGGCTTTGAATCCATCCGCCATACGCCTGCTCGGGTTGCTGCTCCTGGCGCTCGCGTACCCGCTCGCCGCCAGCGGCCAGAATGGCACAGGGCGGTTGCCAGCTCCATTCGCGCAGGCGCTGCAGCAAGCGGGCATCCCCGAATCCGCGGTCGGCCTTTATATACAGGACACACGCGCCGATCAGCCGCTCATCGCAGTGGGCGACGAGCGCCCTCTGAATCCGGCTTCGACCATCAAGCTGGTCACGACTTTCGCGGCGCTGACGCAGCTCGGGCCCGCCTATCGCTGGACCACCGAGGTCTACACGAGCGCGCCCGTGCAGGGTGGCGTGCTTGCTGGCGATCTGATCATCAAGGGCGCAGGCGATCCGCATCTGACCCTGGAAAATTTCTGGCTTATGCTGCGCGAGTTGCGGGGACGCGGCGTGCGCGACATCCGCGGCGATCTCGTGATCGACAGCAGTTATTTTGCCGCGGGCGTGAGCGGCGACGCGGCAAGCTTCGACAACGAGCCCACCCGCCCCTACAACACGCCGCCTTCAGCGCTGCTGGTGAATTTCAAAGCCGTGCGCCTGCAGTTTCTGCCGGTGACTGGCGAACGACGCATCGCGATCGTCGCCGAACCCGCGCTGCCGCAGATCGAGGTGCTGAACAACGTCGCGGTCGATGACGAGCCGTGCGGAGATTGGGTCAGCCGGCTGACGTTCGCAATTACCGGCGATGACAGCCGTGTGCGGCTGCTATTCGGCGGACGCTATTCCAGCGCCTGCGGGCCGCAGGAGCGCAACTACAGCGTGCTCGGCCATCGGCAGTACACGCACGCGCTTTTCACTTCACTTTGGCGCGAACTGGGCGGCACTTTCAATGGCGGCGCACGCGAAGGCGCCACGCCACCCGGCGCGCAACTGTTGCTGGGTTATCGCTCGCAGCCGCTTGCCG
>CAIVHG010000103.1 GCA_903905655.1 uncultured beta proteobacterium
AATTCCTACCAAAGGAGGAGGTTTTGGAGGACATGCACCGACACCTGTCTAGATGCCCAATGCACGACCATTATGCCTAAATTGTTAGCGTATCTCAAGCCATTTATATTGCGTCGCACTATCAATGCCGGCTTCGCGTCCAGGTTAGTATATTTATGTTTTTTTATTCAATTACTTATATTTAAACCGCCAGTGCTCAACATTCAGCCCAACCAAGGAATTACAGGCAAAAAAAGGCAGGGTATAAAACCCCGCCTTTTTCGCCCACAGGACACAGCTGCTCGCTATTGCTGAGCGCGCGGTGCGCTTCTTAGGACTGGACTGCGCCAGTTAGGACGTTTTCTTGGCTTTGGCTTTGGCCTTGCTCTTGGATTTGCTCTTCGCTTTGGCTTTAGCTTTCGGCGCGTCGGCTTTGGCAGCAGGCGCGGCATCATTGGCAGCTGCAGCAGCGGCCTTAGGAGCCTCGGATTTAGCAGGGGCTTGCGCGAGCGCAAGGGTGCTGCCGGCAAAAACAACAGCGATCAGGGTCGTCATCAGTTTGTTCATAGCGCATTCTCCATAGATTGGTTGTATCGCGATCCGGAGTCCGGATAAGCCCATAACGCGTGTCCGATGAAATGGGTTGACGTAGCCTGCCAAGGGCATATTTAGTAGCAGCCCTTTGGGATGCGACGTCTCCAAGGCGCTGCGGTTGCATCTCAATGGAGCCCTAAAAAAATGGGACACGCTACAATGCCGGCTGATCAGGCAACAGAGCGCGACCATGGAACTCTGGCAGGGAACGCAGGACGGGGATGCGGCTCAAGATGCACTGGCTGACGCGGGCCTCACCGACGGACTGCCGGTGGTTCCGCCGACGCGGGCGCGCGTCGAGCACATGCTGGAATCTAACGGCTACAGGGCAAACGACGTGGTTAGCTCGCTTGCGCCGCTGTTCAGAGCAGCGACCTGGATGGACATCGCCATCAATGCCGTGATGGCAGGCTGCCGTCCCGAGTATCTGCCGGTGATCGGCGCGGCCCTCGAAGCGATGAGCGCTGACGAATTCAATCTGATGGGCATCGGAACGACGACCGGTTCGGCCGCGCCGCTCATCATCGTCAATGGCCCCATCGTCAAGACGCTCGGCATCAATGCCGCGTCCAACGCACTGGGCCCCGGCAACCGCGCCAATGCGACGATCGGCCGCGCGATCAACCTCGCGCTGCGCAATATCGGTGGCGCGGATCCAGGAGTCATCGATATGGCGACGCTCGGCCAGCCGGCGAAGTACACGTTCTGCCTTGCAGAAAACGAAGCGGCAAGCCCGTGGCCGCCACTGCACGCGGAACGCGGCTTCGATGCGAATGCAAGCGTCGTCACCGTGTTCGGAGCATCCGGCATCGTGGAAATGATCGACTCAGTGAGCAGCAACACTGCGGACCTGGCGCAGACCTACGCTCAGTCGATGCTCATGGCGGGCACAGCCAGCGGCAGCGGTTATCTGGGGGGCGGCGAACCTCTCATCCTCATGCCGCCCGAGATCGCCGCGATCTGCGAGCGCGACGGGCACGACAAGGAGCAGGTCAAAGCGCAGATTTATGAGCGCGCCGTCATGCCACTGGAGTGCCTGTCGCCCGCGATGCGGAAACGCATCGTCGCGGAACGGATGCGCACTGGCGCGGAAAACCCGCACGCAGCGCTGCGTATCGCCGAGCGCGCACGCGATGTGATCATCGTAATCGCGGGCGGCGTGGGCATCAAGGCCGCTTATGTGCCCGAGTGGGGAGCGAGCCGCGCCGTCAGCCGGCGCATCCGCGCGAGCAAGCTCCTGCCTGCGTAAGCCGCAGGCTCAGTGCGTCCACCATACTATCCAGATCACGCCTCCCACCACGATCGCTAAGATCGCGAGCCACCATGCGTGCGCCACTCCGCCCGCAGGCAGCGCATCAATCTTGCCGGCGATGCTGTTGATCTCTTCCTGAGTCATCGCGTTTACACGCTCCTGCGCGATGCCCGGAGCTATGCCGACGGCCGCCAGCTGCTGCGCGACGTCGGCACGGGACACGAAACTCGCAACCCGGTCGCGGTTGGACGCATCGAGCGCACCCGCGTACGCGCGATCCGTGCCTATGATCCCTGCGCGAGCGGTATAGGGAAGCAACATCATGGTCACGATCAGCAAGGGGCATACCAACTTCATCAAGCGTTTCATGAAACCTCCGCGGGCAGTAATAGGAATGGTGGGACGCTGAAAATTATAGGTCAAAAGCGGCGGCCAAGCCATCGCTCCCGTGCCTGCACTGGCCGACCGTGAATGCTCAGCCCAGCGCTCGATGCACGCACTTGCCAGCGATATCTGCGGTTTGCCAAGCCCAGGGGCCTTACCCGATAATCAGTGGCAGTGCTGCGCACCCGTCAACGTCGTGAGAGCGTAATCAATATGGCAGACGAAACCCGAGTGCTTGCGAAATTCTCGGCGGACCTCGCTTACGAACAAATACCACGCCGCGTCTGCGAGGCCGCAACCCATAGTTTCGTCGACCAGGTGGGCTGCATCATCGGCGGCCTCGAGATGCCGTGGGCCCAGCAGGTGCGCGATACCTATCGCAAAATCGGCGGCACACCGGAGGCGACCGTCGTCGGCTATGGCGACCGGCTGCCCATGAATGCAGCGGCATTTATCAATAGCACGTTCGGCCACTCGATCGAGTTCGACGATGGAAATCCGCTGGTGCGCGGGCATCCCGGCGCCGAACTCGTCGCGCCGCTGATGGCAGTGGCGGAGCGCGGGCACGTTTCCGGCCGCAACTTTCTGACGGCATTCATCGCGGGCTACGAGGTGCGCGGACGCATCGGCTGGGCAGTCTCTGAGGACACTGCTGCGCACGGCGGACCTCAGGACTCCACCTCATGCGCGCCATTCGGCGTTGCGGCGGGGGTGGGGAAGCTGCTGGGATGCGACGCCGAAAGCATACGCAACGCCATCGCGATCGCGGGCGGCTATTCCGGCGGGCTCATGCAGTACGACCACGGCGGCGGCTCGGTAAAACGCATCTATCCGGCGATTGCCGCGAGCAGCGGCATCATGGCAGCACTCCTCGCCCAGGCAGGCCTGACCGGCCCGGAAGAAATCCTCGAGGGCGCGCGCGGCGTCCTCAAAATCTATGCATCGAACTATCGCCCGGAACGGCTCAGCGCTGAATTGGGGACGACGTGGATGCTGGACCACCTGCGCATCAAGCCTTATTCCTGCTGCGGCGCGATCCATGCAGCAATCGACGGTTTCAGGAAGATCACTACTGACTGCGATCTGGCCGCAGACAGCATTGCAACGGTCGAAGTCGGCTATCCCAGGCACACCTACGAGCACGTGGCGATCGCCGCGCCCCACGACGTGCTGGGCATGCAGTTCAGCAGCGCGTTTACGCTTGCGCTCACCCTCCTCAGGGGGCGCAACACGCCGCGCGAGTACAACCTGCAGGCGCTCGCCGAGCCCGCGATCCGTGAGTTTGCGTCACGGGTGAGCATCCGCGAAGACGCCGAGCTCAACGCAGTCAAAGGAAAATATCCGGCGCGCGTCGTTCTGTATACGCGCTCCGGGGCGCGCCACGAAGCGCTGGTGCTCGATCCCAAAGGTTCGCCCGGCGCACCGCTCTCCGGCGCCGAGATCGATGAGAAATTCCAGCATCAGGCAGCGCCCGTGCTCGGGGCCGAGCGCTGCGGCAGACTGCTGCGCGCGCTGCGCAGCATCGACACGCTGGACGACATGGGGAAGCTCTTTCCCCTGCTGGTTGTCAAAAAAGAAACCGGCGTAAGAAAGCCCGCGTAGCAGGGCCTGCCGCTTCGCAGCAGCTGTGGGATCAGCCCGCTGCGGGCATCTCCGCAGCGGCATTCCTCCCGGCGATGCGCCCGAATGCGAGCGCCTCGCTGACGTTGCCCGCACCTGGATACTGCCTGTGCCACAGCGAACCGAGTTCTCCCGCGCTGTAGAGGCGGCTGATCGGACGTCCCCGCACATCGAGAATCTGCGCGCGTTCGTTGCGCTTCGGCCCGCCCTGGGTGTTGAACAAGCAGGGCCACATCTCGACTGCGTAGTAGGGACCGCGCGCGATCGGAACCAGCGTATCCGGTTCGCGCCCGTACTCCGCGTCGTAGCCGCCTACGCACTGCATGTTGTAGTGCGCGATCGTGGCCTGCAACTGGTCGGCCCGCACGTTGATCTGCGGCGCAAGGTCGGCAATCGTGTCAGCCGCCTTGATCCAGCCCTTTTTGATCTCGACGCAATTGTCCTTGCTCCACTGATGGTAATCGCTCACCTTGCCCTGCTCGGTCGAGGCGACGGGCCCTCTCAGGCGCGTGTCCTCGTCGAAGATCACGTAGGCTGGAACCCGTGTTCTGTGCAGCGTCTTGGTGTCGATATGAGAAACCGGCGCCCATATCAGGTGCGAGTCGGTACCGGGCTCGTTCATGAAGCGCTTGCCCAGCTGGTCCACGTAGATGTAGCCGGCCGAGGGCATCGCCTGCTTGATGCCGAACACGAATTCCGGAAACTTGTAGCCGAAGGTCGCCGCGGTGGCGCTCATGTGCCAGAGGTCGGCGCCGATCTCTGCGGCCAACCGTATGCCGTCGCCGGTGTTGGCCGGATTGCACATGCCGTAGAAGGTCTGGCCGATGTAGTTGCGGTGCATGGTGCGATCGTATTCGAAGCCGCCGCAGGTGAGGATCACGCCGCGCCGCGCCCGCACTCTGAGATCTTTGCCCTCGCTCGAAGCGAGGACGCCAGTCACGCCCACGCCTTTTTCGACCAGCAGTTGCTGCGCCGGCGCAGCACACCGCACCTCGATCTGCGTTTCCGTCACCTTGCGCGAGAGCACTCCCCACAAGTCGATGCCGGCGGCCTCCCCCTTGCCCTTGACGCGCGCCCTCGGCCCCATGCCTGCGGCGCCGCGCACATTGGGAAATGCCACCATGGTGCTGGTGGGAAACTTCGTGCCGGTCGGTCGATGCACGACCTCGCCGCCGATCTCCTTCACCCACTCCGGATTGCGGCTGCTCTCTTTCACGAACGCTTCCACCACCGCGCGTTCCGTGGTGCCTTCGCACAGCGCCTCGAAATAATCGACGGCCATGCCCTGATCGCTATAGGTGCGCATGCTGCCGCCCGAGTACCGGGTGTTGCCGCCGCCCTCCGGATTCTTTTCCAGCACCAGAACCTTGGCGCCCGCCATGCTCGCGGTGATCGCCGCAGCCGCTCCCGCGCCGCCGTAGCCGACGACCACGACATCCACCTCACAGTCCCACATGGCCATGCTCCCCTTGCTGAATTCGCTGTGTTATGCAGTTCAAAATCGCGCGCGATGCCGTCGCTCGAAGCTTCGGCCCGTATTTTTTGCGCCGCCCTTCAATTGCACTTCGATGCCGTGCCGCTCCCTGCCTCGCGCTCAGCCATCAGACCGATCAGCGTCGCAACGTTCTCCTGCTGATCCAGGCCATAGACCGTGTTCATGATCTCGTCCGCGCGCTCCGTTGTCGCAACCACGGTCGCCAATCCGCGGAATTTTTCTTCAAATTCCTCACGGGTGAGCGGGTTCTGCGGCACGCCCTTGCAGTAATCCACCTTCTCCTGATAGGTCGCGCCGTTACTGAGTTTTACGGTGACGCGCGCCGCGCGCTTGGCAGGATACTCGCTGTCCACTTCAGAATCGAGTTCCACCTTCACTTTCTTCACCAGCGCCAGGATTTCTGGATCGCGCAGGGTTTGCTCGGTGTAGTCCTTGAACCCGCTGGTTCCGCGCAGCAACGTCAGCGCGAAACCGAAGCCGGTGCTGAACTGCGCGCTCGTGATGTCCGTGGGCTCGGCCGCGATATGCGTAACGCCCTGCCGATTCGTGCCCATCGTGATATGCGCCACGTCGCCCGCCTTGATTCCGTGCTCGGCGATCAGTTTGCGCAAGGCGTCGATGCCGGAATGGATGGCGCCGCAGGAACAGTAGGCTTTGAACCCCGCACCCATCACGACTCTGAAATCCGTTCCCAGCTGGTCCGTGATCTCCATAAGATTGTATTCATCGGCGAAAGCCTGGCAGAAGCCGTGCCGCCCCTCGAGGATCGTGGCAGGAGCGGTGATGCCTTTGCGGGCGATGAACGCGGAGCGCAATCCGCCATGCGCCGCCATGCCGGCGTGCATGCGCTTGATGCTACCGCCGCCCTGGTCGTACTCGGTGGTGCCCGACGCATGGCTGCCGGCAATGGAAAGCGCGTTCACCATCAGTTCGGGATCGAATTTCAGTATCTTGCCCGCCGCCGCCACCGCGCCGAAGGGTCCCGCGACCGAGGTCATCGCATGAAACCCCCGGAGAACGCACGAAGGCGCGATTGCCTTGTTGATCCGTCCCATCACCTCGTAGCCAGCGACTACAGCTGTGATCAAGTCGCGACCGCTCGCGGATTCCTTTTCCGCCATCGCGAGCGCGCAAGGCACCACGATGCAGCCCGGATGTGACATGCCTGGAAGATAGTGGTCGTCAATCTCGAATCCATGGCCGAAGCTGGCGTTGGCGAAGACCGCGTTCTCCGCCTTGGTCTTGTAGCCGTAATGAGCGATCGTGCTTTCCTGCCGGCCCTCGCCCCAGTCGCGCACGTACTCGTAGATCACTTTGCTCCAGGGCAGGGAGGAGCATGCCAGCATGATGCCCACCTGGTCGAGGATCAGGTCCTTGGCCTTGGCGATCACTTCACGGGGCAAATCCTCGTACTTGAGTTCGCTCACGAAGCGCGCGAGCGTGCGGCTTTCATGCATGTGCCGGTTCTCCTCAGGTCAGAGTAAGAGTACGAGCGAGGGCTATTAGAAATCCCGTGACTACGAATCCGGCGCCGGCTGCGGACTAATCGGCGCGGATACCCAGTTCCCTGATCAACTTGCCGTTGATTTCCATGTCGGCCTTGATCGCCGCAGCAAATTCCTGCGGCGTGCTGGCCATGACTTCCTGTCCCAGCGGGACCAGCCTGGCCTGCACGTCGGGCCGCTTCAGGATGCGCACGATCTCGCGGTTCAAAAAATCAATGCGGGCCTGCGGTGTCTTGCCGGGAACGAACGCGCCCGACAACTGCAGCGACACATAGCCGGGCACCGCATCTCCAATCGGAGGCACGTCGGGCAGCAGGGCGGACGGCTTGGGATTGCACACGCCCAATGCCCTGAGCCGGCCGGCTTTGATATGAGGCAGGAGCGAAGTCGAGGTGATGAATATGAGCTGCGCCTCGCCCGCGACCACCGCGGTGACGCCCGGGGTTCCGCCCTTATAGTTGATGCGCGTGAACTTGACGCCCGCCATCGACTGGAAGAGTTCAGACGCAAGATGCGGATTGCCGCCGTTGCCGGATGAGGCATAGTTCAACTCTCCCGGTTTCGCCTTGGCGAGCGCGATCAATTCCTTGACCGACTTCGCAGGCACCGCAGGGTTTACCACGAGCACCAGCGGCGAACTGGTCGCCCACGTGATGGGCGCAAAATCCATGACCGGATCGTAAGACATTTTCTGAATCAGCGGGCCGATCCAGATCGAGCCTGACCCGTACAGCAGCGTGTAGCCGTCGGGCGACGCCTTGGCCGCCGTTTCTACGGCGACCACGTCTGCACGATTGTCCACCACCACCTGCTGGCCCAGGGACGCGGTAAGCGCTTGTGCGAGTACTCGAGACGCCAGATCGTTGCCGCCGCCGGGTTGCCCGGCCAGGATGCGGATCGGCTTGTCCGGAAAATTCTGCGCCACAGCCGCGCCTGCGCCGCACACCATGATACCGATTCCGCACATCCACACGCCCAGACGCAGATTCGACATGATCAACTCCTCATCGCAATGGCCTACCCTGACGCGCTGCCCGCATAGTACGCGGGACCGTTATGTTCAAGCTTCCATGCGCGGAAAACTCATGACCAGCGCTTCTACACCTTCGGCGCCGGCCTGCGCTTCCAGCGGCGCATCCGTCGGCTCCAGATAAAATGCCGACGAAGCTGCATAGTTTGCCTGGTTGTAGTTGAGGCTGCCGTTCATCACGAGGTAATACTGGCCGCCGGTAACCCGCGGATCCGGGCCGGTCGTTTTCGCTCGCGCGCCCATGCGCAGCATGTGTGCGCTCAATCCGTCTGAAGTATCGGCGTCCTTAGGAAGCAAGTTGTCCAGCGCCACCACGGCGCTGCCTTGCAATACGAATGGCGTACTGACGGCAATGTTTCCCATCAGAATGCTGCGCCGCTTCGAGGGCTTCAGGCGCGCCTGCGCATTGGGCTGGCTCATGTAGATGCCGCCGGGATCCGACTTGGGCATTAGCGCCCAAATGCCCAGCCCATAGGGGCCGGAACTCATCGGACCGAAGGGCGTGAAACGGTCGGAGTAATGCACGAGGATGAGCGGTATATCCTTGCCCTCCACCGTGACGCTGCCACCGACCATCACCAGGAACTGATTCACCTGGTGAAAATGCGGCAGAATCTCCTGGTTCGCATCCATCTCCGTGTAGTGGCAATGCGGATGGTCCTCGATCTGCTTCGGGAAACGCTTGCCCATCAGCCACATGTACCAGCGCGTATCGCCGCTGTGACTCTTGTCCGTATGCAAATCCTGAAGCGCAACTGCACTGCTCACCGCCAGAACCATGGCCGCTCCCAAAGAAAGTATGCTTGTTATTGTGCGTGCATGCCGAACGCGAATCCTAAGCAATTGCCGGTGCAGATGCAAGCCGTTGCCGTACAGCCATATGCACAGTGTTTATGGTGCACAGGCACGCGGAATGGCACGCAATAGCGGGGGTGAGATCCGTATGGATCTCACGTTGTGATCAGGTGGTGATGCGCAACTGCTCTCTGAACTCTTTCAGCACCTGCGCGCGCGAGCGCGGGACCTTCCAGCGGTTGAGGTCGCCGTTCCAGACTTCAGGCACCACCTTCATTGCGACGAACACCGGCCCGGGCTCTTCCAGTATGCGCACGATGTTGCTGGAGAATTCGGCCAGATCTTCATATGCATAAGCATGCGCATAACCCGCCTCGCGCGCAAGGCCGGCATACGAAGTGCGCTTCGCGTTCGGCACCGGCTGCCCGCCGGTCGTCGCATAGCACTCGTTGTCGAGCATGAAGTGATAGAAGTTCCGCGGCTGATGGTCGGCAATGACCGGCAGGATGCCCAGGCCCGTCAGCACGTCGCCCTCCGAATCGAACAGCACGACCTTGCGCTCGGGCAGCGCCAGCGCGAGCCCGAAGCTGAACGCGGCATGGCCGCCCATCGCCACGTCGCTCAGCGTGAGGTCGAGCCTGGGCTGCGTGCTGATCTGGGACCAGTGTTTCTTGGCGCGCCCGGGAATCACGATGGCATCGCCGCGATACTGCTGGAAGACCTTGAGCATTTCCCTGGTTTCGAACATGGTATCTCCTAGCGCGCGTAACCGAAGTTTGAAGCGATGTGCTCATCGCCGACCAGCACCGCCACCGGCCGCCTGCTCCTGCGCGTTTCTTCGAACGCGAGCGAGATGCGCGGCGCGTCGGCGTCGCTTTCGACCAGGTAGTAGCTGATGTTGAAAGCGTTGAGGAAGCGCTCGGTATAGACCGCGGCGCTATCGAGCGTCGCACCGCGGCGCGTCCAGCCGCGGTAGCCGATGAGCATCACCACCGGCGTTTCCAGATCCAGCCCCCACCCGCGCAGCGAATCCCCGGACTCCATGAGGCCGGTATTCTGGATCTGGATGATCGGCGTCTTGCCGCCCAGCACCAGGCCAGCGGCCATCGAGAACGCGAACCCCTCGCGGGTGAGAGTGACGAGCGTGAGCGTGGGCTCGCCCTCGATCAGCGGGTAGAGCCAGCTCGTTTCGCTGTCCGGCAGCCACAGCACATGCGTCACGCCGTTCTTCGTGATTTCCCCGAGCAGCGTCTGCGGCTTGAGCGGGGTCTCGCGCACCTGACTCATCATCGGCCTCCCTGGTAACCGCCGACGGCAATTAAAGCGCGTCTGGCCACGGCGCACCATTGATGTGGATCAAGCGTGTAACATTTAGGTTTGCGCCCTGTGAGTCCGTGCGCGCTGCGGCATTTCGTTTAGAATACGCGTGCGCATTGCTGCGCGTAGCCACGGCCATGAAACTGGGGGAGGAGTCATGATCATGAGTATAGCGGCACGGATGTTAGCAGGCGCACTGGCGTTGTCATCTTCATTATGGGCTGCGCACGCGCTTGCCCAGGACAATTTTCCATCGCAGCCGATCCGCCTGGTAGTGGGATTTGCGCCGGGCGGCTCGTCCGACGCGACCGCGCGCCTGCTCGCGCAAAAGCTCTCGACCCAGATGAACGCCAACGTCGTAGTCCTGAACCGCGACGGCGCCAATACCGCCATCGCCGCCGAACTCGTCGCCAATTCCAAGCCCGACGGCTACACACTGCTCGTGAGCACTCCCTCGCAGGTGCTGAGCCCGGCGCTGGGCGACAAGCTGAGCTACGACGTATTCAAAGATTTCACCTCGGTGTCGATGGTCGCGACCGCGCCGCCGATCCTGGTCGTGAACCCGGCGATACCGGCCAATACCGCGGCTGAATTCATCAGCCATCTCAAGGCCAATCCAGGAAAATTGAGCTACGGCTCCGCGGGCGTGGGCAGCATCATTCACCTGTCGGCGTTGCTGTTCTGCCAGGCCAATGGCGTGAGCGCGCTGCATGTCCCCTACAAGAGCGGATCTCAGGCAGTGACCGACCTGGTCGGCGGCCAGATCCAGTTCTCGATGCAGAGCGCTCCCGCAGTCGTGCCGATGCTGAGAGACAAGCGCCTGAAGGCGCTGGGCATCGCCGGCCTGCGGCGCTCGCCGCTGCTGCCCGAGGTGCCCACGCTCGCCGAAACCATCATGCCCGGATTCGAGATCGGTTCGTGGTATGGCTTGATGGGTCCGGCGAATATGCCGCCCGCGATCCTGAGGCGCCTCAACAGCGAGATCGTGAAGGCCATGCAGGATGCGGAACTGAAGACCAAGTTCGCGCAGCAGGGCCTGGACTCGATCGCCGGCACACCCGAAGAGGCTGCCGCCTATCTCAGGAGCGAGTCCGAGCGTTGGACCAAAGTCGTCAAGAATGCAGGCGGCACCATCAAATGACCGCTTAGGCAGATGATGAAATCGTACAGATATTGTCCGGCGCTGTACGCCGTGCTCGCGCTGTGCGCCCTGCTGCCGCAGGCAGCCGCCCAGGACGGCTTTCCTTCGGCCCCGGTCAGACTGGTATTGGGTTACACCCCCGGCGGCTCTGCTGACCTCGTCGCCCGCCTGCTCGCGCAGAAGCTGTCGTCGCAGATGAACGCCAGCGTCGTGGTCGACAACAAACCCGGGGCGAGCGCCAACATCGCAGCCGAATTTGTCGTGGCAGCCCGGCCCGATGGCCACACGCTGCTCTTCAATACCAACGACATCATCTTCCGCCGCGCCTTCGGCGAAGCGTTGAATTACGACGTATTCAAAGATCTGGCGCCAGTCTCGCTGCTGGCGAGCTCGCCGCAGCTCTTGTTCGTCCACCCTGCGGTGCCGAGCAACACGCCGGCCGAGTTCATTGCTCAACTCAAAGCGAACCCGGGAAAGCTCGCCTACGGCTCGTCGGGAACCGGCAGTCTCAACCATCTGGGCGTGCTGCTCCTGCTGCAGCTCAACGGTTTGAGCGCGCTGCACGTGCCGTACAAGGGCGGCGCGCTGGCGATCAACGATGTGGTCGGCGGACGCACCCAGTTTGCGATGCAAAGCATGACCGCCGTGCTGCCGCTGGCGAAGGACAAGCGCATCAAGGTGCTCGCCGTCGCGGGACTCAAGCGCTCGCCGCTGCTGCCCGACGTTCCGACCTTTGCCGAAACCGTCATGCCCGGCTTCGAGATTGGCATCTGGTTCGCGGTCATGGCGCCCGCCAGGACGCCGTCCGCTGTTGTGAACCGGCTCAATAGCGAAATCGCGAAAGCATTGCAGGACCGGGACCTGAGATCCCGGCTGGAGCAGGAGGGTGCGCAGGTGCTGGGCACCACGCCTGAAGAGTACGGCGCTTATCTGAGGAGCGAGCTGGAGCGCTGGAACAAGGTCATCAAGACCGCCGGAGTTAAGCTAGAATAACGCCATCGCGCTGCAAACCCCGGCGGCGCAATACCGCACGTTTGTTTTTTCAAGACCGCCCGCATCGGTGCGCGCGCAGAATTGTGCGCTGTCCGTGGCTGGCGCCACTGGAGTTGGATACATGACACACACACACAAGGCGAATCGGCGCGAAGACCTGAGGCTCATCACCGGCCGCGGGCGCTACGCCTCCGACTGGAATCTGCCCGGCCAGCTGCACTGCGCGTTTCTGCGCTCCCCTCATGCGCACGCAGAGATCGTATCCGTAGACTGCGCACGCGCACTTGAGCACCCCGGCGTGGTGGCGGTCTATACCGGAAAAGACGCGGTGGCCGCCGGCTACACCGAATTCCCGCTGCTCGGCAAGTTCAAGAACCGCAGCGGCGTGGAACTGCTGAAGCCCGCGCGTTCAGTGCTTGCTCATGACAAGGTGCGCTTCGTCGGCGACGCAGTCGCGATGGTCGTCGCCGAGTCTGCGGCTGCTGCGCACGACGCGCTGGACGCCATCGAAGTCGAATACCGCGAGCTGCCCCCCGCCGTCACCGTCGAAGACGCGCTGGCGCCGGGCGCGCCGCAGCTGCACTCGAACATCCCCGGCAACTTGTGCTTTGAAACCGACATCGGGGACGCCGCGACAACCGAGCGCGCATTCGCGCAGGCGGCGCACGTGACCCGCATCGAGGTCGTATCCACACGCGTCATCCCAAGCCCGATGGAACCGCGCGCTTATCTCGTCAGTTTCGATGCCGCCACTGAAAGCTACGACATCTATACCCCTGCGCAGGGCGTGAATATGCTTGCTTCGCAGATCGCAATGCTGGCTCACGTGCCGGAGGACAAGCTGCGCCTGCACCTGCACGACGTTGGCGGCAGCTTCGGCCAGCGCAGCAGCGCCTACCCCGAGCACGGAGCGATGATGATGGCGAGCAAAAAGCTCGGCCGGCCGCTCAAGTGGATATCATCGCGCAGCGAATCGTTCCTGACCGACACTCACGGCCGCGGCATTCACTGGAAGGGAGAACTTGCGCTCGGCCGCGACGGAAAATTTCTCGCTGCGCGCTACGCAGCGATGCTGGAGGTGGGCGCGTACCTAGCGCCCACCAGCCCCGGCGGCCACCTGCGCAACCCGTCGACCTGCATGACCGGCGTCTACCATATACCCGCGATTCACGGCAGTTTCAAGGTGGTGCTCACCAGCGCCACACCGCTCGCTGCGTACCGCGGCGCGGGCCGGCCCGACATCGCCTATGTTGTTGAGCGGCTGGTCGACAAGGCCGCACACGAACTCAAGATAGACCGCGCCGAGCTGCGCCGGCGCAATTTCATTCCGCCCGCAGCTTTTCCGTACAAAACGGCGACCGAAAGCGTTTACGAAAAGTCGGATTTCGCAGGCTGCCTCGACAAGGCGCTAGCCGCTGCCGACTGGGGGGGCTTCGAAACTCGGCGCACGGCCGCGGCCAAGCGCGGCCGGCTGCGCGGCATCGGCATGTCGACCGTCATTGAGGGCACCGGACCCGGCAATGCACCGGTGGATCAAATCGCGATCGAATTCGATACGCATGGCGCAATCAACGTCTACGCCGCGTCGCTGGCGGGAGGCCAGGGCCACCTGACCGCTTACGCCTCGATCGTGGCTGAGACGCTGGGTGTGTCCTCGGATGCGGTAACGGTGCACGAAAGCGTGATCGGCAAGGATTTGATTGGCAACGGGGCCGGCGGCTCGCGCTCTATCGTCGGCGCCGGCAGCGTATGCCACCTGGCAGCCGAAAAGCTGATCAAACAGGCGCTGCCGCTGGCCGCCGAGGACCTCGGACTAGAGCCCTCGCAGGTCGACTACCGCGACGGCACATTCCACGCGCGCCTGGGCGATCAGGCGGTAAGCCTGGAAGCGCTGGCCCGCAAGCTCGCCGGCAGCGGCGAGCACCCGCTCAACGTCGTTGCCGAAGCGAAGTTTGGCGCGACGTTTCCGAATGGCTGCCATATCACGGAAGTCGAGATCGACCCCGAGACCGGCCTCACGGAGATCGTCTCTTACGTTGCGGTCGACGACTGCGGCCGCGCCATCAATCACCACCACGTCGAGGGACAAGTGCAGGGCGGCGTGGTACAGGGCGCAGGCCAGGTGTACGGCGAGCAAATCGTTTACGACCGCGAGAGCGGCCAACTCCTGACCGGCAGCTTCAGCGACTACTACATGCCGCACGCGGGACTGGTAAAGAATATCCGTCTTTACGAACACCTCACGCCGAGCGCGAGCAACCCGCTCGGTGTCAAGGGAGTTGGAGAATCGGGCTGCACAGCCTCGCTGCCCGCGCTCACCAACGCCACGATGGACGCGCTGCGCCCGCTCGGCATCGGCGAGCTCGAAATGCCGTTCACGCCGAACAAAGTCTGGCAGGCGATCGCTGCTGCAGGGCGCTAGCGCAAGCCGCCCGCGCCGTACTCGGGCTGCAGCCTATACGTCCTCGCCGTAGAGCAGGCGCCGATAGGGAATTGCGATCACGTTGCGCGACACCCGTACATCGAGCACCATCGGCCCGTCGCCCGCCATGAATTCGTTGATCGCAGCGCCGACTTCATCGAGCGTGCGCGCAATGCGCGCGCGGCAGCGGAATCCCTGAGCGACGGTGACAAAGTCAGGGGAGCGCACCATCGACAGATTCGGCGGCAGGCCCTTGACCACCACCCGTTGGTACTCGGCGCCGTAGGCCTCGTCGTTCATGATGATGTAAAGCAGTTTCACGCCCAGCCGCCCCAGCGTATCGAGTTCCTGAATGTTCTGCATCGCACCGCCGTCGCCTTCGACTGCAACCACCGGCATGTCGGTGCCGATGCTGACGCCGATCGAACTCGCCAGCACCTGGCCGATGCTGCTGAAGCCGGTGACAAAAATCTGCAGCGCACGCGGCTTCATCAGCAGCCGCGGAAATGAAGCGCTGTGCCCGATACCGTCGACGAGCGCGATCTTCTCAGGCAGCTGCTGATCCATCAGCCGCACCACTTCGCGCGAGTCCAGGGTGCCGGGCTCGATCTCGAATTCGCCGGGATCGCGGTCCGCGCCCTGCAGCGCCTTGCGCACCGCCGCCGTACGGTAGCCTTCGTTGGAGTAGCCTTTCTTTTCCAGCAGCTCGTCGATTTCCCGCGTCGTTTCCGCGGCGTCGCCCTGCACGTAGCAGTCGGCGCTCTTTTCATTGCCCATCACGAGGTGCGGGGCGATGTCGATGTGGATGATTTTCGCCTTCGGATAGAGATAGCCGCCCGCAAGCGTGCGCTCGTTGAGGCCGGCGCCGAGCGCGATCATGCAATCCGCATCTTCGAACAGCTTCATCGCCGCACGGGTGGAATAAAGCCCGGAAATGCCGACGTGATACTCTGAACTCAGCGCCCCCTTGGCGATGAGACTGGTGGCGGTCAGCGCGCCGATGCGCTCGGCGAGCCGCTTCGCCGCCTCCTTTGCCTCGGGCGTCATCGCGCCGCGCCCCAGCACGACCACCGGCTTCTTGGACGCAGCGATGATGCCGACCGCATCGTTCAGGCGCTGCAGGTCGGGACGTATGCGCTGCTGGCCGGTGAAGAGCGAGGCCGAAGTCTCGTAATCGTCGCCTTCGCTGTCGATTTCCATGTCCTCGATATTGACCGGCAGGCACAGCACCTGCGGGCGCGATTCCAGCCGCGCGCGGTAGAAGGCCTGGCGCACTCCCGCTTCGGCGTACGAGGGCGTCAGTATCTCCGTATAACCGGCGCCCGTTGCTTTCACCAGTTGCTTGGTGTCGAGGTACTGATGGTGGCGCTCGTTGTTCAACGCGGTCTCGCTGGTGCAGACGACCAGCGGCGTGTGCGCGCGCGTCGCGCAGATCAAGGTAGTCGTGGTGCGGGCAATGCCCGCCCCGTAGTGCACGCTGCACACGCCGATCCTGCCGGTGGTGCGCGCCCAGCCGTCGGCCATCGCCAGCGCGGCGCCCTCCTCCCGCGCGTCCACCATGCGCATGCCCGGATGCTTGGCCATCGCCCCCCACCAGTCGATCTGGCTGCCGAGCAGACCGAATACGATATCAGTGCCTTCCTTGACGAACGCATTCGCGACAGCTTCATAGACTTTCATGGATGGGCCCTCGGCTTTTCTGTGTAGGTTGGCGGATGTTCAATAGTCTCGGCGGCGCAGTCGGGCTCGGCTCATGCACGACCGGCGTTGCGGCACGCCATGAGCGGAGGATGCCCAAAACTGAGCGCGGCTAGAACGGCTGGGGACTGTTCTTCCCTCTGTCTTGTGTTTGCCAGCAAAGGATGCGCGACGGCTGGCACACGCTATATATAATGGAACGAGATAGGGCTGTCAATTGCCTGAGTTTTTCTTGGCTGATACTTTGGTTCTTTATTGCGACCGCGTCGCAGCCTTGTTCACGCAGCGGTGAATTTGTCTTTGCGTAGGTGCGCTCGTATACTGACGCAGTGCACAGAACAGCGAGCGGCGTGCCTGTCAAACGCATCAGATTCATGCGCAAAACATTATAAGACGCAGCGCACCTTTCACTTTGGGTTTATTCAGGAAAGCCATCATGAATGACAAAGCCTACGATGTGATCGTCGTGGGTGCCGGCAACGCCGCGCTGTGCGCCGCGCTGTCGGCACGGGAGCAGGGCGCGAAGGTGCTGGTGCTCGAACGCGCGCCCCTGGAGAAACGCGGCGGCAACACCGCATTTGCCGGCGGCGTCTTCCGCACGGTCTACAACGGGCTCGAAGACGTGCTGCGCTTCATCCCTGACACCTCGGAAGATCAGATCGCCAACACCGACTTCGGCTCCTACAGCGCCGACGAATATTTCGACGATCTCTATCGTGTCACTCACCACCGCATCGACCCCGATCTCGCCGAGGTGCTGGTTCGCAGCAGCCACGAGACGCTGGGCTGGATCCAAAGCAAGGGCATCCGTTTCATCGCGCATTACGGCTTCAACGCCCTCAAGCACGAGGGCCGCTTCAAGTTCTTCGGCGGCCAGATCTTCGAAGCCGTCGGCGGCGGGCGTGGCCTCAGCGACGCCGAGTTCAAGGCCGCAGAGAAACGCGGCATCGTGGTGCGCTACGCCACCCGCGCCAGCGCGCTCATCGAGGGACGCGGCGGCATCGAAGGCGTGCGCGTGATCACAGACCGCGTTGCGGAGGACATCCGCGCGCCCGCCGTGGTGCTCGCCTGCGGCGGCTTTGAAGCAAACCGCGAATGGCGCACGCGCTATCTGGGCCCCGGCTGGGACCTCGCGAAGGTCCGCGGCAGCAGCTACAACACCGGAGACGGCATCGGCATGGCGCTCGCCATCGGCGCCCAGCCCGCCGGCCATTGGTCGGGCGCGCATGCGTGCGCCTGGGATCTCAACTCGCCGGAATTCGGCGACCTCGACATCGGCGACCGCTACAGCAAGCATGGCTACACCTCGGGCGTCGTGCTCAATGCCAACGGCCTGCGTTTCATGGACGAGGGCGAGGATTTCTTCAACATGACCTACGCCAAGTACGGGCGCGTCATCCTCGAGCAGCCGGGACAGTCGGCATGGCAGGTCTTCGATTCCAAGGTGCTGCACCTGCTGGATCCGCGCTACCGCACGCGCCAGGTGACCAAGGTAACGGCAAATACGCTGGAAGAACTCGCCGCAAAACTCGAGGGCGTGAATCAACGGCAGGCATTGCAGACCCTCAGGGAATACAACGCGGCCGTCAACCCCGGCGCGCGCTTCAACCCCACCGTGCTCGACGGCTGCAGCACCAGCGGGCTCGCGATTCCAAAATCGAATTGGGCGCTGGCGCTCGACACGCCGCCTTTCGAAGCCTTTGCCGTCACCTGCGGCATCACGTTCACCTTCGGCGGGCTCAAGATCAGCACCGACGCCGAGGTCATCGACATGGAACACAAGGCGATCCCCGGGCTCTACGCCGCGGGCGAGCTGGTGGGCGGCGTATTCTATTTCAACTATCCGGGCGGCGCCGGCCTCATGAACGGCGCGGTGTTCGGGCGGCGTGCCGGACAGAATGCCGCACGACACGCCGGCAGCCGCTAGAGAAACCTGCGCGACGGCGGGTGCCGCGCGCTCAATCAAGACTCTGCCGGTGCAGCCGGCGCAGGGAGAAAAGCATGAACGAAAGCCGCGATCTCGCAAGGTTCGTCTCCGAGCTCAAATACGAGCATCTGCCTCAGGAAGTAATCGCCAAGGCCAAGGACCTGGTCCTCGACCAGGTAGGCTGCATCATGGCGTGCGCGACGCTGCCGTGGAGCAAGGCGATCAACGAGTATGTGCGCGACTGGGGGAACTGCAGCAAGGAAGCCACGGTCGCCCACTACGGCTACCGCACCAAGGCCGAGAACGCCGTGTTCGCCAACGCCAGCTTCGGCCACGGTTTCGAGATCGACGACCGCTACGTGTCCGCGCAATCGCACCCGGGCAGCATCGTCATTCCGGCCGCACTCGCGATGGCAGAAAAGGAAGGCGTCAGCGGCAAGGACATGATCCTCGCGGTGGTCGCGGGCTACGAGGTAATGGGCCGCATCAACAAATCGGTCGTGCCCTCATGCATCCTCAGAGGCTTTCATGCGCCGACCTCGGTTTCCGGCCCCTTCGGTGCGGCGGCGGTGGCGGGCAAGATCCTCAACTTCGATCCAGAGCTGATGCTGCATGCGCTGTCCATCGCCGGCAGTCATGCTTCGGGGCTCACCGAATACGACCAGAGCGGCGGCAGCGTAAAACGCATGCACGCCGGCATGGCTGCTCACGGCGGGCTGCGCTCCGCCTTCGCCGCCCGCAAAGGCATCACCGGCCCCGCCACCATTCTCGAGGGCAAGCACGGCTTCTGCCAGGCGTTTTCCGATAAGTACTTTCTCAATGAAATCACCGATCAGTTGGGCAAGGAATTCCGGGTCGTGATGGGCACCGGGTTCAAGGCCTATGCATCCTGCGGCGCGCTGCACGGCGGCATCGACGCCGTACGCAATCTGAAGGCGAAATACGACATCAAGCCGGAGCAGGTGGCGGAGGTCACGATGGGGACCAACCACCAGACGATCGGCCATCTCGTTGCCCAACTCACGGACATCGCGAGCTCTCAGTTCAGCGCTGCTTTCGGCCTCGCGCTGACGCTGGTGCGCGGCAGCAACGGCTTCAAGGATTACACCGAGGAGTCACTGCGCGATCCCAAAGTGCTGGATATGGCAAAAAGGGTGAAGCTCGAAATCGACAAGGAAGTCGATGCGGAATTTCCCCGCACGCGCGCGGCGCGCGTCACCGTCAAGCTCACCAACGGCAAGACCTATCAGGACAAGGTCGATTACTGCAAAGGCCTGCCTGAGAACCCGCTGACGCGCGCGGAGTTCGAAGAAAAATTCCGCAGCCTGGCGCTGGTCGTGACCAGCCAGGACAAGACCGAGGAAATCCTCAAGACGGTCTACGCGCTCGACCAGCAAAAAGACATCTCGGCGCTGGTCGCGCTGATGTCCTGATCTGCACTAAAGATCAGGATGGACGCACTCAGGGTCGAGTGCCTCCCGCCACTCGCCCTATTTCCATTTACCGAGCAGCAGGTCAACGCCTGCGCGCCCTGACGGCGGAGTGCGTGCACGCTCCCGCCAGCGCGTAGTAACGCTCAGCGCGCCACGAGACGCCACAGCGATGTCCGCTCCGCGGCGCGCGCAGCGTGCAGCGGGTTGGTGGCGTCAGCAGCCTTGGGATGATGCGGACGGACTTCAGTCCGCCCCGCAACCTTGAGTCCCGCCGCCTCAAAAACGGCCAACAACTCGGCACGCGTACGCAGGCCCAGATGCTCGGCGATATCCGAGAGCACCAACCAGCCTTCGCCGCCGGGCTCCAGATGCGCAGCCAGCCCGCCGATGAATCCGCGCAGCATGCGGCTCTCGGGATCGTAGATGGCGTGCTCGATGGGGGAACTGGGCCGCGCCGGAATCCATGGCGGATTGCAGACGATGAGCGCAGCCCGCCCCTCGGGGTAGAGATCGGCCGCCACGACTTCCACCTGTCCCGCCAGCCCGAGCTGGGCGATGTTCTCGCGGGCGCACTCCAAAGCCCGCGGGTCCTGCTCGGTGGCCACGATGCGCACGACGCCGCGCCGTGCCAGCACCGCGGCGAGCACACCGGTGCCGGTGCCGATGTCGAAAGCGAGCGCCAGATCGGGCGCAGGCAGCGACGCCGTCGCCACCAGCGCCACGTATTCATTGCGCACCGGCGCAAACACTCCATAGTGCGGGTAAATGCGGCCGCCGAGCGCCGCGATCTCGACCCCCCCCTTGCGCCACTCGTGCGCGCCGATCACGCCCAGCAACTCGCGCAGCGAGATCACCGAATGCTCTCCTCCCGGGCCGTAAGCTTCTATGCAGGCCTGCCGCACGTCGGGCGCGCGCCGCAACGGCACGCCGTAGTCTTCCACCAACGGTATGAGCAGCATGCCCAGCGTGCGTGCGCGCTGCGACTGGGACTGACGATAAAGGTGAAAAGCTTCAGTCTGAGAAATCGCCGGCGCTAGCTCAGGCAATGCAGGCGCAGACGAGGGCGGTGCTGAGAAACGCGTGGTGCGCGGGGCGCGAGGCTTGCGGTCGATGCGCCGCGCCAGCGCCTGCAGCAACTGGCGTGCATTCTGGAAGTCCCCTCGCCACAGCATCGCAGTGCCCTCGCAGGCGCCGTGATAGGCAGCGTCGGCTGTCATGCGATCGTCGGCGATGACCACGCGCTTGCAAGGCGCTGCTCCGCGCTCGGAGCGCCAGCGGGCGGAGCGAGTCGCGCCCGCTTCGGTCCAACTTATAACCGCGTGTTCACTCACGAAGATACATTCACATTGGCCGAGGGCTGCAGTGCCGCGCGCGGCCCCCCGCGGGGAGGCGGGGCGCCGCGCGAACGCCCCTGAACGCGCGAAGTTGCGCCGCGGTAACAGCCCAGCGTGTATGGATACTCGCGTGTAAGCACATAGTGATACATGTTTATCTCCCTGCCATCCCAGACGATGCGGCTCACACGTCCATGACATTCGTCGAGGTCGGCATTGGTCAGCTCTCTACCGCTTTCATCGTACATACTGTAGATACCGAAGCCGTCGAGCGCATAGCCGATCAGCATATTATTAGCGGCGGCGCCCGCAACACATGAACTCGGGCCGTGGTAGTGGTACTCGCCCCTCAGCTGCGGATGGCCGCTGCAGCGATCCTGCACCTCGTGCGCCACCGCGTCGCGCCCGGCATCGTCTAGCGCGTTGTAGATCGCGACGCCGGAGAGCGCAATCCCGATCATACCCATAGGCAGGCAACCCGGCGCAGCCGCGGGCGCCGGCAAAAGCAGCAGGAAAAAAGCGATCTGCTGCGCCTGAATGCGGTTGGGATTGCGGTCGATCTGATAGGCAGGGTCGGTCCGCTGCACCGGAAAAATACCGGTTGTCTGATCGACCGGCAGGCCATTGCCGACAATGCGCCGCTCGCCATTCGCGGTCTCGATGGTGAAAGCTGCGTTCGGCCACGCCACTGCGCCCTGCACCCAGATCTTCTTCGTTGCGTCCCACGTCGTGCCTTGTATCCAGTCCCCCGCATGCTGCGCACCGCCGCCGCGAAACTGCGTCTGGCACGAGTACACGTACCCGCGCCGGGCCTCGCTGCTCACTTTGCCGTCACCCAGCGGCAAGCGCTGTGCATCGAGTACATCGATCCGTACGGATTGGGCGCCGCCTTCATTCGAACTGGCTGCGCAGGTCAGCGCAATCAGGAACACCAAGCCCGCAGGCGCGAAAATAGCATGCAGCCTTTTTCCCTGTCGGACGCTCATATCTGCAGCCACGAAACTTCGAGGCCTGCAGTCTAATTGCTTTCACCTGTTGATTGCCATCGAATTGCTCTTTTCTGCGGAAATCAATCCTGCACAGATGCAAAAGGCGACATTCGGTGCAGGCGCAAGACGCCCAGCGCCTATTTCCGACAATTTCATGAGCCTTCGCTAAGCGGCTGGCGTGAGCTACTCAGGCTATCCGTTATCTTGCTGCCGCCCCCCCCCGGAAAACCATGCTCAACACTGCAATTTCTAGGGCCCGATGCATCGTGCAGCAGAATGCTAAAATAAAATTTCCAGCAGTTGCGGGTGGCGCAACAGCGGGTAGCGCGGGTATGCGGGGAATGCAGTAGAAACCCGCAGCGCGCGCATGAGGGGACGGAGCAGTGGCCAGCGGCACAGGACAGCGAATGAGCATGGGCCTCTACCGCATGATGTTTGAGAATGCGGCGGTGGGCATCATGCGCGTCGACCTCAAAGGATACCTGCTGGAGGTCAATCAGAAAATCTGCGACATGCTCGGCTATACCCGGGATGAGCTCACCGGCAAACGGCTCCGTAATTTCGTCCATCCTGCTGATCACGCGCAGGGCACCTTGCGCGAGGAGTTGCTACGCCGTGCGCCGGCTTCGATAACGCGCGAAAGGCGCTTTCTGCGCAAAGACGGCACCATCCTGTGGGTGCGGCGCAACATGTCCTTGGTTTTCGATACGGATGGCAAGCCCGATTTCGTGCTGGGCATCGTCGAGGACATTTCCGAAGGCAAGCGCATTCAACGGCGCCAGGCGATCGAGCACACCGTCACGCTGCTGCTGGCGGATGCGCAAAGCGTCGCCGAGGTGATGCCGCGCATCATCCAGGTGCTTTGCGAAAGTCTGGGCTACGCCTATGGCTCACGCCGGGAACTCGACGTCAGGGCAAACCACATTCGCTGCTGCGAGAGCTGGTGCATTGACGACCCCGCAGTAAAAGCGTTTCGCGAGCGCTCCCTGGTGCACATCGACACTCCGGAACGCCCCGGCAAGCTGATCCGCAAGATGTGGAAGACCGGCACGCCGGCATGGATCGAGGACATGGCATTGAACAACCCGCTGGGACGCATCAAGGACGCGCTCCAGTCAGGACTCCATTCGGCCTTCGCCTTCCCCATTCTGGTCGGCGGCTCTTTTTATGGCGGCATGGAATTCTTCGCGCACGATACGCGCCTGCGGGACGAATGGGTGCTGGAGATTGCGCACACGGTCGGCACCCAGATCGGCCAATTTATCGGCCGCAAACAAGCCGAAGCGACGCTGGCTGAAAGCGAGGCGCGTTATCGCGCCCTGACCGCGCTCTCCACCGACGGCTACTGGGAGCAGGACGAAGAGCTGCGGGCGATCTCCGTCTCGCACGATCTAATCAAGACCACCGGCAAAGCGACTGAATATTACCTGGGCAAGAAACGGTGGGAGATCCCCAGCGTAGGCGTGTCGGATGCCCAATGGGAAGAGCACAAGGCGACGCTGGCAGCGCGGCTACCCTTTCGCGATTTCGAATTCGGGCGCAACTGCGCAGATGGCAGCGTACGCTACCTTAGCTCCAGCGGGGAACCGGTATTCGACGCCACCGGAAAATTTACCGGCTATCGCGGCGTCAGCCGGAACATCACCCCGCGCAGGGTCGCCGAAGATGCGCTGCGCAAGGCGCTCGAAGAACTGGCGCACCAGGCGAGCTACGATACCCTCACCGGATTGCCCAACCGCAACCTCCTGATGGACCGCTTGCAGCAGACACTGAGCACCCACCGTGAACTTCGTTCGGTCGCCGTTGCATTCATCGACCTCGACAATTTCAAGAACATCAATGACAGCTTCGGGCACAGCGCGGGCGACCTGGTGTTGCGGCAGGTGGCCGACCGCTTGCAATCGACGCTGCGCGAAGGCGACACCATTGCACGGCTCGGCGGAGATGAGTTCGTGCTGGTGTTCACGGACCAGGCGCACGAGGACATCATCTTTCGCGCAATGCAGAGGATCATCAGGAAGATCGGCGAACCGCTCACCATCGAAGGCCGTGAACTCAACATCACCTGCAGCGCGGGCATCAGCATCTATCCGCAGGACGGGCAGGACGTAGAGACGCTCCTCAAGAACGCCGACACAGCGATGTACCGCGCCAAGGACCACGGGCGCAATAATTTCCAGTTCTACACGCCGGAGATGAACCGGCTGGTCAGCGAGCGGCTCGAGCTCGAACACAGCCTGCGCCGCGCCCTGGACCGCAATGAGCTGATGCTGTATTACCAGCCTAAAGTGAACATCAAGACCGGCGCCATCGTCGGCGCGGAAGCGCTGCTGCGCTGGCGCCATCCGGAGCGGGGGCTGATCTCACCAACGCGGTTTATTCCGATCGCAGAGGAAACCGGCCTCATCATGGGAATCGGCGAATGGGTGCTGCGCACCGCGTGCAAGCAAAACCGGCGCTGGCAGGAGAGCGGGCTGCCGCCGATCGTCATGTCGGTCAACGTCTCGGCACGCCAGTTGAAACAGGAGAATTTTGCGCAGACGGTGGAGCGCATCCTGTCCGATTCGCAACTCGCGCCCGGACAACTCGAGCTGGAACTGACTGAAAGCGTGGTCATGCACGATCCCGAAACCGCGATCGCGGCATTGCGGGTACTGAATTCCATCGGCACCCGTCTTTCCGTCGATGATTTCGGGACTGGCTATTCGAGCCTCAGTTACCTGCACCGGCTGCCCGTCGATACCCTCAAGATCGATCAATCGTTCGTGCACAACATCGGCCTCAGCGAGCAACCGGATGACGGCACGCTCGCCAAGACCATCATCGCGCTCGGGCACAGCCTGCGTCTCACGGTGATCGCCGAAGGCGTGGAAACCAGCGCGCAGTTGAAATTTCTCGAGGCGCACCGCTGCGATGAAGTGCAGGGCTTTTACTTCAGCCGGCCGGTGCCGGCGGAAGCATTCCTCGGATTGCTGCAGCAGAAGGCGTACGCGCTGGAACCGTAACTTCTGGCACGTCTGGCAAATTCAAGCATCAGCCCGCATGGAAGATTTCACGAGGTCTTAATGGCAGATCAAACGCATCCAGTTGCTGTAGTCGCTGCTCAGGCGCCGGCGAAAACCAAACCCTCCAACTATCCGGAGCCCTTCGCCTCGCGCATGGCGGGCAGGCAAAAGCATCCGCTGGGCGACCTGTTCGGCCTGACGAACTTCGGAGTGAACCTGACGAAACTCGCGCCACACGCGGCTTCAGCGCTGCGCCATGCGCACACCAGACAGGACGAGTTCGTGTACATCCTGCAGGGCCATCCCACGCTGCACACCGATGCAGGACGAACTCAGCTCGCACCGGGCATGTGCGCCGGATTCAAGGCCGGGACCGGCAACGGGCACCGGCTGATCAACGATACCGAGACAGAGGTCGTCTACCTGGAGGTCGGCGACCGTACGCCTGGGGATGAAGGCAGCTACCCGGACGACGATCTGCGGGCGCTGCTGGTCGGCGGCCAGTGGAAGTTCACGCACAAGGATGGCACGCCGTACTAGGGAACCTCTGATCAAGTCCCGCACGGTTGCGTGGGACTTGATCAGAGGTTCCTTAGATCATGCGCCGCAATACATCGTTCTTTTTCACGAAGTGATGGCGCAGCGCGGCGAGCACGTGCCCGAGGATCAATGCAGCCAGGACATAGGCCAGGATCATGTGCGATTCCTCGAACAGGCTGCGCACGCTGCGTTCGACGCCGCTGACGATCACCGGGAAATCAAAACCGAATAGATCCTTCGTGACCGGCGTCCGCATTGTGTTGGCCGTCACCCAGCCAGCCAGCGAAACGACGATGATTAAAACATAAAGTCCCAAATGCCCGAGGTGCACAGCCATGCGCTCCCATGGCTTCAGGTCGCCGGGCAGCGCCGGCGCCGGATTCATCCAGCGCCACAATATCCGCAGCACCATGAGTACCAGCAGATCAAATCCGAGCGCGGAATGCCAGGTGTAATTGGTGAGACGCTCCGGCCGCGCCACCATGTGGGTCATCCACCAGCCATGGGCCAGCAAGGTCAGGATCATCAGCGCGCCTATCCAGTGCAGCGCCTTGGATATCAAGCCCCAGTTGATCTCGCTATTACGAAACATGCTTGCCCCTCTCAGACGTACAGCGTATTTGTGTCAAACTGTTTAAATGCGCGCGCGGGCGTTGAGCGCGCCTCGTTCCGGCGCAATGCGCCGCATGATGTTAACCATGTTTTCATAATGGTAACGGCATGTCAACGGCACGTGTCGCCCGCCGGATTTTTGCAAGTTGCTTAGCGCGATGCCTGGATAAGGCGGCAGTCTCCGCGCCTGGCAAGTCCTAATCAGCGCGGATGCCGATTTGCTTGATGAGCTTGCCCCACAGTGCGATTTCGGATTTCATCTTGGCGGCGAGCTCTGCCGGAGTACCGCCGACCGTTTCCAGTCCGATGCCGAGATACTTCTGCTTCACATCGGGGCGCTCGAGGACGCGCACCACCTCCCGGTTCAGGCGCTCGATGATGGGCGCGGGCGTTCCGACCGGCGCGAACATCGCGGTCATCGAGCGCGAAACATAGCCAGGCACCGTCGCGCCGATCGTCGGCAGATCGGGATAAAGCGCAGACGGCTGCGCGCTGGTGATCGCGAGCGCCCGCAGCCTTGCGGCCTTGATGAGCGGCGCCACCGGGCCCGCGCTGCTGAACAGCACCTGCACCTGGCCGCTCAGGATACTGTTGATGGCGGCACCGGTGCCCTTGTATGGAACATGCACGATGCTGACTCCGGCCAGCGCGTTGAACAACTCGCTGGCGAGATGGATGGACGAACCGGCGCCGGTGGAGGAATAGTTGAGCTCTCCCGGACGCGACTTGGCGAGCGCAATCAGATCCCGCACGGACTTGACCGGCAGCGCCGGATGGACGACGAGGATCTGATAAGACTCGGTCGCGATCGTGATCGGAGTGAAATCCCGCACCGGATCGAAGGCTGTTTTTTCCAGCATCGGCGTCGTATAGAAATTGCCGCCGGTGAGCAGCACCGTATAGCCGTCGGACGGCGCACGCATCACGGCTTCCATGGAAATGATGTTGACGCGGTTGTCGACGATCACCGGCTGGCCCAGTGCAGGGGAGATCGCCTGCGCGATGATGCGCGCCGAGAAGTCGCTGCCGCCTCCCACCTCGGACGTAATGATGCGTATGGCCCGCGTCGGATAATCCTGGCCGCACGCCACGCCGGCGGCCGCTGCGGCAACAAAGAATGTGCATGCAACCAAACGCGATGTGAGCACGATATCTCCTCGGCTGTGTTCCTATTCGTCGCGGGCGTAGAGCAAGCGCCGCTTCTGCAGCGTCACCACGTTGCGCGAGGTGCGCACGTCGATGATCATCGGCCCGGGTTTCGCCACCCACTCGGCGGCGGCGGCGCGCACTTCGTCGATGCTGCGTGCCAGCCGTCCTCGGCCGCCGAACACTTTGCCCACCGCTCCCAGATCCGGCGTCGGGATGATTGAAAGCTCGGCCTTCATGCCTTCGGCATTCATCTTGTGATACTCGGAGCCCAGCGCTTGGTCGTTGAGGATCACCGCCAAGAGCGGTATCTGATAGCGCACTGCGGTATCGAATTCCCCGATGTGCATCATGAACGCCGCATCGCCATCGACCAGCAGCGTCGGCTTCATGCCGGTGCCGACCGCGGCACCCATGGCGGCGGGCAGGCTCTGCCCGATGCAGCCAAAGAAGTGCCCGCCCATTGCGTATGGCCGCGGACGGTTGAACAGCATGGTGGTGAAGCCCGCGTTGGTGGCGCTCCCCATGACCAGCCCGACATCGGCAGGAATGATCTCATCCAGCACGCGACACGCATCGCGCGGATCGACGCAGCCCGGCTCGATCTCGAACTTTGCAGGATCCTCGAAGTGATGGGCGAGCCGCTCTTTGACCTCGCTCGTCCGGTAGCCGGCCAGCTTGACCGAGCGCTGCGCGAGCAGGCGCTCCAGCGCCTCCACGCCCGCACGTGCGTCCGACTGCAGATAGCAGTCCGCGGAACGGCCACCCGAGATCATCACATGCGGCTTGATGTCCACGTGCACGATGCGCGCATTCGGATACAGATAACCCTGCATGGTCGTGTAGCGGTTCAGCGTCGCGCCGACCGCGATCACGCAATCGCATTCTTCGAACAGCTGGATAGCGGTGCGCGTGGAATAATTTCCCGAGATGCCAGCGTGATATTCGGTTTCGCTGAGGAAGCCTTTCGCCATCAGCGTGGTCACGGTGAGCGCCCCGATGCGCTGCCCGAGTTTGGTGATCGCCTTCCCAGCGCCGGACCAGATTGCACCCTGCCCGCAGATGATCACCGGCTTGCGGCTCGCCGCGATGATGTCGGCCGCCTCGGCAAGCCTTTCGAGATCAGGCTGCACCGCCCGCGACGAGAGCAGCGTCGACGAAGGCTGGTACGGCTCGTCGTAATCGCAGCTCGCCTTCTGCACTTCGAGCGGTGCGCTCAGCAGGATCGGCCGCGACTCGAGCTTGGCGAGATAGAACGCCTTGCGCACCGCGTCGTCCGCCGCCTCCGGGGAGGACACGCGCACGAAGCCCGCTTCGCAGGCCGCGGCGAAGCGCTGCTGGTCGAGGCTCTGCGCATCCTCGCCCTCGGTCTCGCCGACGAAAGCCACGACCGGTGATCCGGCGCGGCTCGCCGTCACCAGCGCGGTGGCGAGCTGCGTCACGCCGGGGCCGCAGGTAGCGCTGCATACGCCCGGGGTGCGCGTCACCCGCGCCCAGCCATCGGCCATCCCGAGCCCAACGCCTTCGTGGCGCACCTCGAGCTGCCTGACGCCGATCTTTTCCAGCGCCGCCACCCAATGCAGCGTGCCGCTGCCCATCAAGCCGAACACCGTGGACACGCCCTCCCCGGCGAAATCCTGAGCCAGCCGCTCGTACACCTTCATGTTATGCGTTCCTCTCTGCGCTTGTTATCGTGCATCTCTGCCTGCTACTCCATCCGGATGCCAGCGTCCTTGATCACCTTGGCCCAGCGCGCCATGTCGACCTTGATCGCGGCCGCAAACTGTTCCGGCGTATTGGCGACCACCTCGGACCCGGCATTGAAAAACTTTTCTTTGACGTCGGCGCTCGTGAGTACCCGCGTCATCTCCTGATGCAGACGCGTGATGACGGTCGATGGAGTCTTGTTGGGTGCGAATACGCCGGTCATGGTGACCGCCTCATAGCCCGGCAGCGTTTCCGCCACCGCCGGCAAGCCGGGAACCAGCGCAGTCGCCTTGGCGCTGGTCACCGCGAGCGCGCGCAGTTTTCCCTGCTTGACGTGGGGCATCGCGGCATTCGCGGTCGGAAGCATGAGCTGCGTTTCACCGCCAACCGTCGCCAGCAGGCCCGCGCCGGTGCTCTTGTAGTTGACGCGAACGATGTTGACGCCGGCCATCGACTTCAACAATTCCGTTGAGAGCTGGGTGGTGCCGCCGATGCCGGAGCCGGCATAATTGAGCTCTCCGGGCCGCGCTTTGGCAACCGCGATCAGCTCTGGGATGGATTTTGCCGGCACCGCAGGATGAATGACGACGACGCTCGGCTGCATGACCGCGAGCGTGATCGGCGACAGGTCACGCAACGGATCATAGCTTGCGCTTTCCAGGTACTGCGCCAGCCACACGCCCTGCGCCCACACCAGCAGCGTGTAGCCATCGGGCGGCGCTTTGGCGACCGCACCCGCGGTGATGACCACATTGCCGCCGCGGTTCTCCACGATGACCGGCTGCCCCAACGGACCGCTGATGCCCTGCGCGAGGATGCGCGACAAGAGATCGGTGCCCCCGCCAGGATCGGAAGTGTAGATGCGCAGCGGCTGCTTCGGATAATCTTGGGCCCGGACGGTGCCGAGGGTTGAGCACACCAGTCCAGCCAGGAGCGTAGCAATGAGGAAACGACCGATCGTCAGGGGCTCTCCATTCCTGTTCTGCAGTTTCATACGAGTGCGCCTGGCTGCTTCAGGTAGCGTTCGCGGATCATATCCGCAGTCCAGCACGCCAGCGCACCGATGGTCTCGGTGGGGCCGCTAGCGCTGTTCTGAGGAAATGCGCTGCCGCCGACCACGAACACATTGCTCACATCCCACGATTGCAGATACTTGTTGACGACGCTGGTCGCAGGATTCATCCCCATCACTGCGCCGCCAACATTGTGCGTGCTCTGGTAGGACGTGACGGAGTAGTCGCCGTTCGATGAACTGCTGCCCATTCTGGAAGCGCCCATCGCCTTGCCGATTTCGACTGCCTGCTTCGTGAGATAGTCCGCCGTGCGTCGCTCGTTTTCATGCCAGTTGAATGTCATGCGCAAGAGCGGCTGATTGTGCGCGTCGCGATAGGTGGGATCGAGATCGAGATAAGATCCGCGATAGCTTTGGCAGGTGATGTTGAGCCCGATGTGAATCGAGCGGTCGTAATAATGCGCGACCGCCTGCTTCCAGGCGCTGCCCCAGCGCGGCGTGCCGCGCGGCACCGGACGCGACCGGATCGGCAATGCACCGCTGCTCTGCACGCCGATCTGCGCGCCGCCGATGAAGCCTAGATCAGCGTGATTCAATTGCTCGGCGTTGAAATCATCGATCACCGTACCCATGCCGCCGCCGGCCATGAAGCGCTTGAACACCTTATCCTCGAAGAACAGCTGCACCTTGCCCCACGGCTGATACGAATAGTTCCGACCCACCACGCCCTCATTGCGCAGCGGGTCATAGGGCTGCCCGATGCCCGAGAGCAGCAACAACCGCGTATTGTTGAATGTGAAGCCGGTCAGGATGATGAGATCCGCCGGCTGCTCGACTGTGCGGCCGCGCGCATCCATATAAGTAACGCTTACCGCGCGCTTCCTGTCCGAGTCGAGGTTCACCTTCAGGACATTGGCGTGCGTGCGCAGCTCGAAGTTCTGGTGCTTCAGCAGGGCCGGCACCACGGTCGACAATGGAGTCGCCTTAGCCCCCATCGCGCAGCCGTGATTGGCGCAAAATCCGCCGTGCACGCAGGCCCCGAGCATCAGCTTGTAAGGATTGACATAAGGGCGCGTCATCGACGCGGTCGGCTTGGGGAACGGCTTGTAGCCAAGTTCGGCAGCGGCTTTTCCGAAAATCGAGCCTGGGTAAGTCGGTATCGTCGGGGGATTCGGGAACTCACGCGAGCGCGGACCTTCGTATGGATTGCCGCCGACCTGGATCTCTCCGTTGAGATTGCCAGCCTTCCCGCCTATGCCATAGATCTGCTCGAACTGATCGTAATACGGTTCAAGCTCGTCATAAGTGAGGCCCCAGTCCTGGCTCGTGCAATCCTGAGGAAGCTTTTTGCGGCCATAGCGCTCGTGCGTGCGGCTGCGCACTTCGAAGTCCCACGGCAGAAAGCGAAATGCGGAGCCGCCCCAGTGCACGCCGGCGCCGCCCACGCATTCGCCCGGCTTGAAGGAGCCGACCTCGCGCACCGGAAGCGCGCCTTCATGCATGGAATTGCGAAACGTGACTGTCTCGCGCGAAAGATTCTGAATGATGTCGCTGTGGCGGTCGTACTTCAGCTCGTCATGCACGTACGGCATCGCGAAATCATGCGCCGGGTCTATCATGCGCCCGCGCTCGAGCCCGACGACCCGGAGTCCGGTTTGTGCGAGCTCCTTGCAAACGATCGAGCCCGCAACACCGACCCCGACCACGACCACGTCAACCGGCTTAAGTCTGGTGATGCTCATCGCCTTGCCTGGCTTCGCCGTTCATTTGCGTAGTGTCCGAAAAATCGCGCAACGAGACTATGCACCGCGGCCTTCAGTCATCGCGCAGGCACGCACGCGCATCTCCAGCGTATCGCGGAGAAGCGCCGTTACTCGCTGCGTATGCCGGCGTCCTTGATCACCTTCGCCCAGCGCGCTGCGTCGGTCTTCATGGTGTCGGCGAACTGGTCGGGAGTGCTGGCAACGATGTCGACCCCGGCATTGACAAATTTCTGCTTTACGTCCGCCTGGTTGAGCAATCGCACGATCTCCTGATTCAGGCGATTGATGATGGCCGCGGGCGGCTTGCCCGCCGCGAATACGCCGGTCATGGTCACCGCTTCGTACGCGGGCAGGGTTTCCGCGACCGTCGGCAAGCCTGGCAGCAGAGGCGAAGGCTTGGCAGTCGTAACCGCCAGCGCTCTCAGGCGGCCTGATTTTACGTGCGGCGTGGCTGCATTCGCGGTCGGGAACATCACCTGCACTTCGCCGCTGATGTTGGCGTTGAGGCCCGATCCGGTGCTCTTGTAGTTCACGCGCACGAGATTGATGCCGGCAAGCGACTTGAGCAGTTCCGCGTGCAGATGCGTCGTGCCACCGTTTCCGGAACTCGCATAGTTGAGTTCCCCGGGTCTGGATTTAGCAAGCGCGACCAGATCTTTGACCGACTTCACCGGCAGCGAAGGATGCACTACGAGCATGCTGGGCTGGATCACCGCCAGCGTGACCGGCGCCAGATCGCGCAGCGGGTCATAATTAACCTTCTCCAGCAGCGGAGCGACCCACACGCCGTTGGCCCACACCAGCAGGTTGTAGCCATCAGGGGGATTTCTCGCCACGGTCTCCGCCAGCAGCGCGATGTTGCCGCCGCGGTTCTCCACGATCACAGACTGGCCAAGGGGACCGCTGATGCCCTGAGCGATGATGCGCGACAGGAAATCCGTGCCGCCTCCCGGCTCAGAGGTGTAGAGGCGGATGATCCGGTTCGGATACTCCTGCTGCGCCCACGCCGCGCCGGTGCTCACGATCGCCATGCCAACAACACATATCCCCGCAACGAAATGCAACCGCATATACCCTCCCGAACTCAGCGCAAACCGCGGACTGTTGCAAACGACGGCGGGTTCAGCCGCCCGCTTCGATACATATCATCAGCTCATGCTTTCGCACGCGGGAAATTCATGATCAGCGCTTCGACGCCGCGCGCGCCCGCGCACGCTTCGAAGGGCGCCTCTGAGGAATCCGCGTAAATCGCAGACCAGGTTGGGTAGCTCGCCCCGTTGTGATTCAGGCTGCCGTTGACCACCAGGTAAAACTGGCCTCCGGTCTTCTTGGTATCCGGACCCATGGTCTTCATCCCAGACCCCAGGCGCAGCATGTACGCGCCCAGCCCGTCGGAGCCATCGTAGCCTTTTTCAAACAGGCTTTCCAGCGCGACGGCTTTGCGCGTCTTCAGCGTGTACTCGGCGCTGAGCACGATGCCCCTGGCCATCAGGCTGCGCCGCTTCGAGGGCTTGAGCAGAGCCTCGGACCCTTTCTGGTGCAGGTAGATGCCGCCGGGATCGAACTGGTTGCACATGGTGAACAGCCACAGGCCTTCCGGCCCCGAAGTCAGATTGCCGAACACCGTGTGGTGATCCCCGAAATGCAGCGCGATGACCGGCAGCGGCTCGCCATCCACGGTGCAGGTGCCGGCCGCCATGACCTGAAACTGATCGGTCTGATGAAAATGAGTGGCGATCGACTGCTGCGGGCCCATCTCGCTCACATGGCACTGCGGCTCCGCCCCGACTTCTATGTGCACGGCAGGCATGTCCGGCGTCGTCACTACGTGACGTTTGCCGATGAAATAAGTCTGCCAGCGCGTGTCCCCGGAATGGCTCTTGCCCTCGCGCCGGCTCTGAAACGCCACTTCACCACTGACTGCCTGCAGCATGATCGCCTCTCCAATATTCAACAAGCATGGAACCGATTGCGCGCATTGCCCGGTCCGGCGCCCTGCGCTTCAGACAACTAATGGCGTCAGCCGACTTCGATCGCCTGGCCGGTGATCGCGCTGGAGCGCTTCGAACAAAGCCACATCACGGTGTCGGCGACTTCTGCGGGCTTTACGATGCGCCCGGTGGGATTGCGCTGCGCGAATCCCTTCTTGATCTCGGCTACATCCTGTTTCGTTTTCGACGCCACGCTGGCTGCTACCCGCTCCACCAGGTCCGTTTCCGTATAAGCAGGGCACACGGCATTGACCGTGATCGCCGTACCCGACAATTCCGCCGCCAGAGATCTGGTCAAGCCGATCACCGCATGCTTGGAAATGCAATAAGCCGAGACGTATCCCTGCCCGCGCAAGCCGGACACCGAAGAGATGTTGACGATCCTGCCGAAGGGCAGCTTGCTCATCGAGGGCAGCGCGGCCTGGGTGCAGAACACGACCTGCTTCAGGTTGATGTCCAGCATGCGGTCGAGCACCGCTTGCGTCGTCTTCAGAAAGGGGGCCGTTTCGACTGCGCCCGCGTTATTCACGAGCAGCCCCACCGCACCGCGCTTCGCGATCGCCGCAGCGTACACCGGTTCGATCTGCGCCAGCTGCGCGAGGTCCGCGACCTCGTAGCCGGCCTGCGCTCCGAATTGCGTACGCAGCCGCTCGCATTGCTTCTGCAGGCGCTCCTCGTTGCGGCCGATGAGCGTCAGCACGGCGCCCGCAGCCGCGAGCCGCTCGGCAATCGCAGCGCCGATTCCGCTGCCGCCGCCCGTGACGACTGCGTGTATGGCGTCGAACTCCCGATCCACCGCGCCGTCCCTTGCAGTCTGCTGCTGCATTTCCATTATCGCCGCCTCTCCGCACGCACATCGAATTTCTCAGGGAATATTATCAGGAAAACACAATCTGAGGAGACGGATCGGACGCTGCTGAAAGGAGCACATCCGTTTCTTGCTACGCTACGCTGCGATGCCATGCGGACGCATTGGCGTACAGATGCGCCGCAGCATTTCCTTGCAGCGTTGACAAAGAGGCGACGCCGGATCGAAAATGAGTCGCAATGGATTCGCTGGTTGCGCTTTCCCTGCGCCGACGTCAGCAGATGGCGCAAGATAGTGTAAGCAGCCGGCATTAATCGAAATCAGGCGCAGCGCCGCCTTCCGAAGCGGATTTCCCGACGCGGTCAGTCAATTCCCGGAGCGTGTACAAGATGAGCGCAGCAGACAAGAGTTATGACGTCGTGGTGATCGGAGGAGGAATTGCCGGCATGGTTGCGGCCGGCCGCGCAGCCCAGCTCGGCAAGAGCGTGCTGCTCCTCGAGCGCGGCGCAGAGGAAAAATACCCGTGCAACAGCCGCTGGACGGGCGGCACCTTCCACATCCACTACACCGACCCCTTGAGCAGTTCCGACAAGCTGCTGCACGAGATCGAGACCGCGACCGACGGCTTCGCGCGCAAGGATCTGGCGCAGGCGGTGGCGCAGGATTCGACGCGGCTCATTCAGTGGCTGAAGGCAGAAGGCATCAAGATGATCAGCCTCAGCGGCCATCAGAGCTGCATCCTCGCACCACCCTCGCGCACCGGCCCCGGCCTGGACTGGGAAGGCCGCGGCGGCGACGTCATGCTGCGCACGCTGGAGGCCAATCTGCTCAAGCGTGGAGGAACGGTGGTGCGCGGGGCACGCGCCACCGGGCTCGATCTTTCCAAAGCCGAGGCCGTCGTCATCGAGACGCAGCGCGGCGGCAAGACAGAATGCTTCCGCGGCGCGAACGTGGTGATCGCCGATGGCGGCTACCCCGCCGACCCCGAGTTGATCCGCGCCCACATCTCGCCGCATCCCGAGAAGATCCTGCGCCGCAACGCCGGCACCGGCACTGGCGACGGGCTGCGCATGGCGGTAGCGGCGGGCGCCGCGCTGACCGGCGGGCTCGATTGTTTCTACGGCCATCTCCTGAGCCGCGATGCCATGCATAACAACCGGCTGTGGCCGCGCCCCTATCTCGACAACCTGGTGATCTCGGGCATCGTCATCGACGGCGCCGGCCGGCGCCTGGCGGACGAAGGCAACGGCGCCGTCTACATGGCTAACATCGTGGCACGCATGAATGATCCGCTCAGCGCTTCTATCGTGTTCGATCACGCGACGTGGTCCGGCCCCGGCGCCAACAGCATCATCCCCTCCAATCCGCACCTGCCCAATGCCGGGGGCACGCTGCACGTGGCGCGCACCATTGCGGAACTAGCCGTCAAGATGGGCCTGCCGCCGCAGGAGCTCGAGCAGTTGGTCGCGAGTTACAACCAGGCGCTGGACACGGGCACGCTCGCAAGCCTAAACCCACCGCGCCGCACCGACCGCCACAAGGCGCTACCGATCAAGACCGCGCCGTTCTATGGGGTTCCGGTGTGCACCGGCATCACCCATATCATGGGCGGAATTACGATCAACGCCGACAGTGCGGTGCTCGACAAGAACGACCAGCCCATCGCACGGCTCTACGCCGCGGGCACCGCTACCGGAGGCCTTGAAGGCGGCCCGGCGATCGGATATCTCGGAGGCCTCACGAAGTCGGGCGTCACCGGGCTGCGCGCCGCCGAAGCGCTCGCGCGGCGCTGAACTGCTGAAAAGGCACAGCGCCGCTCTGCGAACACCAGCAAACGGCTCATTGGATTTAGCGTATCCTCTGGCAATACTCAGGGTGAACCACGGATGAGCATATTGAATCGATTTCTTATTCTCATATTCGCGCTGCTGCTGCCGCTGTGCGCCGTCGCGCAATTGCAGTCCCCGCCCAAAGCGACTGGCTGGTCCGGCACGCTGGGCGCCGGTCCGGTGTTTTTTCCGAAGTACGTGGGCAGCAAGGAACTGGGCGTGCTGCCTCTGCCCATCGCCTACCTCAGCTACGACGACTGGTTCTACGTGAATCTGTTCCGCACGGGCGCTTATGTCTGGGGCAGCGCTGACAAAAGCAAAGGCATCAGCTTTGCTTTGGAGCCTCACCTCGGATTCAATTCAGGCGACGGGCCGCGGCTCGCCGGCATGGCAACGCGCCGCAGCAGCCTCGCGGCCGGCCCCACCTTCGACTGGACGGGCGAACTGGGCGCGCTGAGCCTCGGCTACTTTTACGATCTCAATCACACCAGCCGCGGCGGCTACTTCGACGCCATCTATGAC
>CAIVHG010000104.1 GCA_903905655.1 uncultured beta proteobacterium
TCGCCCGGACGAGAATTTCACCCATAAGCTCAACAAGAAGATGTACCGCGCTGGCGTGTGCACCATCCTGTCGCAACTGGCGCGCGAAGGCAGGCTGGCGGTAGTCGACAGCTTCACGCTGGATGCACCGAAGACCAAGCTGCTCGCGCAGAAGGTCAAGAGCATGGGCTTCGAGAACGTCCTGATCGTTACCGAGAGCTTCGACGAAAACCTGATGCTCTCGTCGCGCAATCTTGCAAATATCGACGTGCTTGCAGTCGCGCATGCCGATCCGCTGAGCCTGATTCACCATGCGCAGGTGCTGATTACCAGGAATGCGATGACCAAGTTTGAGGAGATGCTCAAATGACGACTAGCGCATCCGGAACGAAGAATACCGAACGCCTGATGAAGCTGTTGCTCGCTCCGATCGTCTCCGAGAAGAGCACCTTTATCGGCGAGAAGCACAACCAATACGCATTTCATGTGTTGTCGAATGCAACCAAGCCTGAAGTCAAGGCGGCAGTCGAACTCATGTTCAGCACCAAGGACAAGAAGATCGAGGTGCTGAGGGTGCAGATCGCCAACGTGAAGGGCAAAGAGAAGCGCTTTGGCCGCATGATCGGGCGACGCAGCGACTGGAAGAAGGCCTACGTCAGCTTGAAACCCGGTCAGGAGATCAACTTCGCGGCAGGGGAGACCAAGTAATGGCACTCGTCAAAGTCAAACCGACTTCGCCCGGCCGCCGCGCCGTGGTGAAGGTCGTCAACAAAGACCTCTACAAAGGCCGGCCGCTGGCCAGCCTGGTAGAAGCGCAGAGCAAGCGCGCGGGCCGCAACAATCTGGGGCGCATCACGACGCGGCACCAGGGCGGCGGCCACAAGCAGCATTATCGCCTGATCGATTTCAAACGCGATAAGGATACCGGTGCAGCGCGCATCGAGCGCATTGAACACGATCCCAACCGCAGTGCCAACATAGCGTTGCTTTGCTATGCGGACGGCGAGCGCCGCTACATCATCGCGCCCAAAGGCATCAGCGTCGGCATGCAGGTGCAAAGCGGCCCGGAGGCGCCGATCAAGGTCGGCAACGCGCTGCCCCTGCGCAACATACCGGTGGGCACCACCGTGCATTGCATCGAGATGAAGCCGGGCAAAGGCGCGCAGATCGCGCGCGCGGCGGGAACCTCGGTGCAGCTGCTGGCGCGCGAAGGCGAATACGCTCAGCTTAGGCTGCGTTCCGGAGAGATCCGCAAAGTTCACGTCACCTGCCGCGCAACGATTGGCGAGGTTGGCAACGAAGAGAACTCGCTGCGCTCGATCGGCAAGGCGGGTGCCCAGCGCTGGCGCGGCATCCGTCCGACGGTGCGCGGCGTGGCGATGAATCCTATCGACCACCCGCACGGCGGCGGCGAAGGCAAGACTGCAGCCGGTCGCGACCCGGTAAGCCCGTGGGGTACGCTCACCAAAGGCTATCGGACGCGCAATAACAAGCGTACCAATAGCATGATCGTGCGCCGTCGGCACGCCAAAGCTAGCGCCGGATAAAAAGGGTTAAACCATGGCACGTTCAGTTAAGAAAGGCCCGTTCGTTGATTACCACCTGATGGCGAAGGTCGAGGCCGCGCGCGCGTCCAACGACAAGCGCCCCATCAAGACCTGGTCGCGGCGTTCGACTATCCTGCCGGATTTCGTCGGGCTCACGATCGCGGTTCACAACGGCAAGCAGCATATTCCAGTCTATATTTCTGAAAACATGGTGGGCCACAAGCTGGGAGAGTTCTCGCATACGCGGACTTTCAAGGGCCACTCCAAGGCGGGCAGTAGCGCACCCGCTGACAAGAAATCAAGCGTTGCCGGGCCTGCTGCCGCGGCGCAGCCCAAGAAGTGAGGGATGTAGCGATGGAAACGCGAGCGATATTAAACGGAGTGCGGCTCTCGGCCCAAAAGGGCCGGCTGATCGCTGATCAGATCCGCGGACTGCAGGTGGAGAAGGCGCTGACGCTGCTTAACTTCAGCCCCAAGAAGGGGGCGGTCATTATGCGCAAAGTGCTGGAGTCGGCGATCGCCAATGCCGAGCACAACGACGGCGCAGACATCGACGAGCTGAAGGTCACGCGCATCTACGTCGAAAAAGGGCCGGTGCTCAAGCGCACCCACACTAGGGCCAAAGGGCGCGGGGTGCAGGTCCTGAAGCACAGCTGCAACATCAACCTAACCGTCGGCGACGGAAGGAAATAATCATGGGCCAAAAGATACACCCGATTGGCTTTCGGCTGTCAGTGCTGCGCAACTGGAGTTCTAAGTGGTATGCCAACACGAAGAATTTCGCCGGCATGCTGCAGGAAGACATACACGCGCGGGATTTCCTGCGTAAGAAGCTCGCGCATGCCGCCGTCGGCAAGGTCATCATCGAGCGCCCAGCCAAGAATGCGAAGATCACCATCTACAGCGCACGGCCGGGGATTGTGATCGGCAAGAAGGGCGAGGACATCGAGGCGCTCAGGGGCGAACTGCAGAAGCTGCTGCATGTGCCGGTGCACGTCAATATCGAGGAAATCCGCAAGCCCGAACTCGATGCGCAACTGATCGCGGATTCCATCGCGCAGCAGCTGCAAAAGCGCATCATGTTCCGGCGCGCCATGAAGCGCGCCATCACCAACGCCATGCGCCTGGGTGCGCAGGGCATCAAGATCATGAGCGCCGGTCGCTTGAACGGCATCGAAATCGCGCGCACCGAGTGGTATCGCGAAGGGCGTGTGCCGTTGCATACGCTGCGTGCCGATATCGACTACGGAACCTCAGAAGCAAAGACGACTTACGGCGTGATCGGCATCAAGGTGTGGGTGTTCAAGGGCGAGATCATCAGCAAGCACGAGCAGCCGCTTGCCGCGCCCGGTGCACCTGATGCCGTGCCCGCCCCGGAAGCCCCCGCCGCTCCCAAGGCGCCGCGCAAGAGAAGGTTAGGAGTAAAGAATGCTGCAACCAGCTAGAAGAAAATACCGCAAGGAACAAAAGGGCCGCAACAAGGGTATTGCAACCCGCGGCAACAAGGTGTCCTTTGGCGATTTCGGTCTCAAGGCGATCAGCCGCGGTCGCCTGACGGCGCGCCAGATCGAAGCCGCACGTCGTGCGATGACACGCCACATCAAGCGCGGCGGACGCATTTGGATACGCATTTTCCCGGACAAGCCGATTTCGCAGAAGCCGGCCGAGGTGCGCATGGGCAATGGCAAGGGCAATCCGGAATATTGGGTCGCCGAAATCGTGCCGGGCAAAGTGCTCTACGAAATGGACGGCATCGACGAAGCGTCGGCGCGGGAAGCGTTCCGGTTGGCAGCTGCCAAGCTGCCGCTTACGACGGCATTCGTTCACCGTCTGGTTGGAGGCTAAGCCATGAAAGTTCGCGAATCAGTTCGTGAGTTGAGAACCAAATCCCCCGAGGAGCTGCGCCAGGAGCTTAACGAATTGCTGAAGGCGCAATTTGGCCTGCGCATGCAGATTGCCACCCAGCAGCTCGCCAACAACAGCCAGATCAAAAAGACACGCCGCGCCATTGCGCGCGTGCGCACGCTGCTCAACGAGAAGGCAGGCCAGTCATGACCGACACCACCACCAAGAAGCGCACGCTGAGCGGGCGCGTAACGAGCGACAAGATGGAAAAAACGGTCACGGTTTTGGTCGAGCGCCGGGTCAAGCACGCGCTATACGGCAAGATCATTACGCGCTCCAAGAAATACCACGCGCACGACGAGAACAACGAGTTCAAGGAAGGCGATGTCGTTCTGATCGAGGAGTCCCGTCCGCTGTCGCGCACCAAGGGCTGGCGCGTGGCCAAGCTGATCGAAAAGTCGCGTGCCGGCTGACATTTAGACATGGCGCGTTCATGGATAGATATTTTTTTGGATAGTGCTTGATATGTTTGCCGGTCTTCGGTAGACTACCGCCTCTTCGTCAGCCCTGCGCCTAACGGTTGTAGTGCTGGCAACCTGGCCCGAACGGGTTCCAAGACTGACCGCAGGTTGTGTTGCGGATCAAGTTGGAATAAGAATTGCAGCTTTAATCGAGAACAAAATGATACAGATGCAATCTGTCTTGGATGTTGCTGACAACACCGGCGCGCGCGCAGTCATGTGCATCAAGGTGCTTGGTGGCTCCAAACGCCGCTATGCGTCGATTGGCGACGTCATCAAGGTCAGCGTCAAGGATGCGGCCCCGCGCGGGCGCGTCAAGAAAGGCGAGATTTACGACGCCGTCGTGGTTCGCACCGCGCACGGCATCCGCCGCGCCGATGGTTCCATGATCAAGTTCGACAGCAATGCCGCGGTTTTGCTGACCGCGAAACTGGAACCGATCGGAACCCGGATTTTTGGACCGGTCACACGCGAACTGCGTAACGAGCGCTTCATGAAGATCGTTTCGCTGGCGCCCGAAGTCTTGTAAGAATGCAAGGATAGGCGAAGCATGCGCAAGATCAAAAAAGGCGACGAGGTAATCGTCACCACAGGCAAGGACAAAGGCAAGCGCGGAACCGTGTTGCGCGTGGTGGATGCCGAACACGTGCTGGTTGAGGGCGCAAATCGTGTCAAGAAGCACGAGCGCCCGAATCCGATGAAGAACACGACTGGCGGCATCGTCGAGAAAGAGATGCCCCTGAATGTTTCTAACGTCGCGATTTACAATCCCGGCACGAAGAAGGCCGATCGCGTGGGCACGAGGCAGCTGGAGGACGGCCGCCGCGTGCGCTATTACAAATCGAACGGCGAGGCGATAGACGCATGAGCGAAGCCACCAGCACAACGAAGCAGGGCGCCCCGGCACCGCGGCTGCACGCGCATTACCGCGACCAGATCGTCAAGCAGCTGATGCAGCAATTCGGCTACAAGACGGTGATGCAGGTGCCGCGCATCTCTAAGATCACGCTCAACATGGGCGTCGGCGAAGCGGTCAACGACAAGAAGATCATGGACAACGCGGTGGCGGATATGCAGAAGATCGCAGGCCAGAAGCCGGTAGTCACCAAGTCGCGCACCTCGATCGCAACTTTCAAAATCCGCACCGGCTACCCGGTGGGGTGCATGGTCACCCTGCGCGGCACGCGCATGTATGAGTTTCTGGATCGCCTGGTCAGCGTTGCGATCCCGCGTATCCGCGACTTTCGCGGCATTCCGGCCAGGTCTTTTGACGGCCGCGGCAATTTCAATTTCGGCATCCGGGAACAGATCATATTTCCGGAGATCGAGTACGACAAGATCGACGCGTTGCGCGGCATGAACATTACGATTACCACCACCGCCAAGACGAACGAAGAAGGCAAAGCGCTGCTTGCGGGTTTCAAATTTCCGTTTAGGAACTAAGCTATGTCCAAAATTGCATTGATCAATCGGGACCAGAAGCGGCGCAGGATCGTGAAGAAATTCGCGGCCAAGCGCAAACAGCTGACGGAACTGATCAACAATCAGAAGCTGGCTCCCGAGGATCGCTACGAGGCACGGCTGCAGCTGCAAAAGTTACCGCGCGATTCGAGCCCGGTGCGGCTCAGAAACCGTTGCGCGCTGACCGGCCGTCCGCGCGGCGTGTACAGCAAATTTGGATTGGGTCGCAGCAAGCTGCGCGACATCGCAATGCGCGGGGAAATTCCCGGCGTTATCAAGGCGAGCTGGTAGCTTGAGTCGCATGAGTGGCTCGGCACTGACTAAAGGTTCGGAGGTAGCTTCATGAGCATGAGTGACCCGATTGCCGATATGCTGACGCGCATACGTAATGCGCAGCTTTCGGAAAAGGTGACGGTAGCGATGCCGGCGAGCAAGGTTAAGGCTGCGATCGCCAAAGTTTTAAAAGACGAAGGCTATATCGACGACTTTGCGGTTCGTCCGGTCGAAGGCAAGCCGGTCCTGGAAGTGGGGCTGAAGTACTATGCCGGCCATCCGGTGATCGAAAAGATCGAGCGCATCAGTCGCCCGGGATTGCGTGTCTATAAATCGAGCGATGCGATTCCCAAGGTCATGAATGGCCTGGGCGTAGCGATCGTTTCCACCTCGAAAGGCGTGATGACCGACCGCAAAGCGCGCGGGCTCGGAATCGGCGGCGAGGTCTTGTGCATAGTCGCATAGCGGCTGCTGGTAACTGAAGGAACGCGCGATGTCCAGGATAGGTAAATCCCCGGTCGAGTTGCCGAAAGGCGTCGAGATTCAGGTCGCAGGGGGCGAAGTTTCGGTCAAGGGCCCTCTGGGGACGCTGAAACAGGCGCTGTTTGCGCAGGTTGCGATCGAGCAGATCGAGAACCGGCTCGAATTCAAGGTTAATGACGAGTCGCACGCCGCGAATGCGTTGTCGGGAACGATGCGTGCGCTGGTCGCAAACATGGTGCAGGGCGTGACGGCCGGCTACCAGAAGAAGCTGACATTGGTCGGCGTGGGCTACCGTGCGCAGGCGCAGGGCGACAAGCTCAACCTGACGCTCGGTTTCTCGCATCCGGTGGTACACCAGATGCCTGCCGGCATCAAAGTCGAGACACCGACGCAAACCGAGATTCTGATCAAGGGCATCAACAAGCAGGTGGTGGGACAGGTTGCTGCCGAGGTGCGCGCCTATCGCAGCCCCGAGCCGTATAAAGGCAAGGGCGTGCGTTATGCCGACGAGATCGTGATCTTGAAAGAGACCAAGAAGAAGTAAGGGCTGACATGAAAGACAAAAACGAAGCGCGGCTGCGCCGCGCGCGGCGCACGCGCTACAAGATCGCCGAATTGAGAGTCCTTCGGCTGACGGTGCACCGCTCGAACAGCCACATTTACGCGCAGGTGATTGACGCGAGCGGCTCCAAGGTGCTGGCAAGCGCATCGTCGCTCGAGCCTGAAATGCGCAAGAGCATTGCTAAGGGCGGCAACGTCGAGGCGGCGGTGGCGGTGGGCAAGCGCATTGCCGAAAAGGCGAAATCGCTCGGCATTGAAGCAGTGGCGTTTGACCGCGGCGGTTACCGGTATCACGGGCGCGTCAAGGCGCTCGCCGATGCGGCGCGCGAACATGGACTGAAGTTCTAAGCGGGAATCCATATGGCGAAACTCCAAGCAAACAAGATGTCGGGCGGCGAACAGCGCGGCGACGGGCTGCGCGAAAAGATGGTGGCCATCAACCGCGTGACCAAGGTCGTCAAGGGCGGGCGCATCATGGGCTTCGCAGCGCTGACCGTGGTCGGCGACGGCGACGGCGGCGTGGGCATGGGCAAAGGCAAAGCGCGCGAGGTACCAGTCGCGGTTCAGAAGGCGATGGACGAAGCGCGGCGCAAGCTGACAAAGATCAACCTTAAAAACGGCACGCTGCACCACGCGGTGATTGGGCGGCACGGGGCCTCGCGGGTTTATATGCAGCCGGCCTCCGACGGCACGGGCATCATTGCGGGCGGGCCGATGCGGGCGATTTTCGAGGTGATGGGCGTCACCAACGTGCTGGCGAAGTGCCTGGGGTCGACCAACCCTTACAACATCGTGCGCGCAACCATCAACGGTCTGCAGGCGATGAACGCGCCTTCAGAGATCGCGGCGAAGCGCGGCAAGACAGTCGAAGAGATCACGGGGTAGTGACATGGCAACGCAAGCGAAATCGGGCAAGACTATCAAGGTCACGCTCGTCAAAGGTCTGATCGGCACCATTGGCAGCCATCGTGCAACAGTGCGCGGCCTGGGGCTGCGCCGCATCAACCACACCGTCGAAGTGATCGACACGCCGGCGGTACGCGGCATGATCAATAAAGTTAGCTACCTCTTGAAGTGCGAGGGATAGATGCAACTCAATACCATTAAGCCTGCGGCGGGCGCCAAGCACGCAAAAAAGCGCGTCGGTCGCGGCATTGGCAGCGGAACAGGCAAGACGGCCGGCCTCGGTCATAAGGGCCAGCATGCGCGTGCCGGCGGTTTTCACAAGACCGGATTTGAAGGCGGACAGATGCCGTTGCAGCGGCGCTTGCCGAAGCGCGGCTTCATCTCGCTCAAGCGTGACGATACCGCTGAGGTGCGTCTCTCTGATCTAAACCGGCTCAAGGCCGACACCATCGATCTCGCAGTGTTGAAGGCGGCAGGGATTGTGCCGATTCATGCGATTTCGGCAAAGGTCATCGTTTCGGGCGAATTGAGCCGCAAAGTTGCGCTGCGTGGATTGCGCGCGTCGAAGGGCGCGCGCGCTGCGATCGAGGCTGCCGGCGGTTCGCTGGAGGAAGTGGTTGTCAAGCCGAGCGTGAACGTCGGCAAGGGCAAGAAGGCGGCTGCGCGCAGCGCGGGGATTGCGCGCGCCGAGTCGCGCTCTGCGGTCACCAGCGAAACGATCGCTAAGGAGCGCGTCGCAGCCGAGGCGGAAGCCGAGGCCAAAGGCGAGGCAAAGGCTGCCAAGAAGGCAGCGACCAAGAGCGAAAAGAAATCCGATTCCTCAGGTGATGAAAAGGCAGCCAAGCCCAAGCCGGCCGCAGCCAAGAAAGCCAAGAAGGGCGAGTAAAGTTGGCTAACCAGGATTCCATGTTGAGCATGCAGGGCAAAATGGGCGACCTTAAAAAGCGCCTGTTGTTCCTGCTCGGCGCGCTCATCGTGTTCCGGGTCGGCGCCCATATTCCGGTGCCGGGCATCGACCCGGTCATGCTTGCCGAGCTGTTCAAGTCGCAGCAGGGCGGCATTCTCGACATGTTCAACATGTTCTCGGGCGGAGCATTGTCACGTTTCACAATATTTGCTCTCGGGATCATGCCCTACATCTCGGCATCCATCATCATGCAGTTGATGACGGTCGTGTCGCCGACGCTTGAGGCGCTCAAGAAGGAAGGCGAAGCGGGGCGCCGCAAGATCACCCAATACACCCGTTACGGCACCGTGGCGCTGGCGATATTCCAGGGCTTCGGCATTTCGATCGCACTCGAATCGCAGCGCGGTCTGGTGCTCGACCCGGGGCTCTCGTTTCGCCTGGTCACCATGATTACCCTGGTGACCGGCACGATGTTTCTGATGTGGCTGGGCGAGCAGATCACCGAGCGCGGCATCGGCAACGGCATATCGCTGATCATATTCGCAGGCATCGCAGCCGGGCTGCCCAACGCGGTGATTGGCACCCTTGAATTGCAGCGCACTGGTGCGTTTTCGATTCTCACCATATTTTTCATTGCCGCCGTCGTGATCGGCGTCACGGCGCTCGTATGCTTCGTCGAGCGCGGGCAGCGCCGCATTCTGGTGAATTACGCGAAGCGCCAGGTCGGGCGCAAGATATATGGTGGGCAATCTTCACATTTGCCGCTCAAGCTCAATATGTCGGGGGTGATCCCGCCGATTTTCGCTTCGAGCATCATCCTGTTCCCGGCAACGCTCGCCGGCTGGTTCGGTACCAGTGAGAACATGCGCTGGCTGTCGAATATCGCTTCCACGCTGCACCCGGGCCAGCCCATTTACGTGTTCCTTTATTCCTCGGCCATCGTTTTCTTCTGCTTTTTTTACGCGGCGCTCATGTTCAACCCGAAGGAGACCGCGGACAATCTGAAGAAGAGCGGAGCTTTCGTGCCGGGCATACGTCCGGGTGAGCAGACTGCGCGCTACATCGAGAAGATCATGATGCGCCTGACGCTGGTGGGCTCGATTTATGTGACCCTGGTGTGCCTGCTCCCTGAATTTTTGATCGTCTGGAAGAACGTGCCGTTTTATTTTGGCGGCACCAGTCTGCTTATTATCGTCGTCGTTACCATGGATTTCATGGCGCAGGTGCAGGCTTATGCCATGACCCATCAGTACGAGAGCCTGCTCAAGAAGACGAATTTTAAGGGCGGCGTTTTTCCGACACGCTAGATGGCGAAAGAAGAAACGATACAAATGCAGGGGGAAATTGCTGAAACCCTGCCTAATGCAACGTTCCGGGTGAAGCTGGAAAACGGCCATATCGTGCTTGGTCATATTTCCGGCAAGATGCGCATGCACTACATACGCATATTGCCCGGTGACAAGGTGACTGTGGAGTTGACGCCCTACGATCTCACCCGTTGCCGGATCGTGTTCCGTGCGAAGTGATGACGCGTAGAGTGAATATTTAAGGCCTTGAACAAGGAAACAACATGAAAGTCCGTGCTTCGGTGAAGAAATTGTGCCGTAACTGCAAGGTCGTGCGCCGTAAGGGCGTGGTTCGCGTGATCTGCAAGGATCAGCGCCATAAGCAGCGTCAGGGCTGAACAGCCGCTCTGGCATTTACTTATGCGAATTAAGACGTTACAATTTCAGGTTTTTAATTTTTGGCGTAGAGGGTAAGGCACATGGCGCGTATCGGTGGGGTAAACATTGCGAACCATCAGCACACCCAGATTGCGCTCACGGCGGTCTACGGCATTGGCCGCAGCCGTGCGCGCCTGATTTGTGCAGCAGCCGGAATTCCCGGCACGACCAAGGTCAAGGACCTGTCGGATTCCGAGATGGACAAACTGCGTGAGCAGGTGGCCAAGTTCACCATCGAAGGCGATCTGCGGCGCGAAGTCTCGATGAACGTCAAGCGCTTGATGGACCTGGGCACGTACCGCGGTTTGCGCCATCGGCGCGGGCTTCCGCTGCGTGGCCAGCGAACGCGTACCAATGCGCGCACCCGCAAGGGACCGCGCAAGGCCGCAATCAAGATGGTCAAAGCAGTAGCCGCTTAACCGGAAAGCATATTCAATGGCAAAGGCAAACACGCGGGTTCGCAAGAAGGTCAAAAAGAATGTGGCGGAGGGCATCGCGCACATTCATGCATCCTTCAACAATACGATCGTCACTATCACCGACCGGCAGGGCAATGCGCTTTCTTGGGCAACGACCGGCTCGAGCGGCTTCAAGGGTTCGCGCAAATCGACCCCGTTTGCAGCGCAAATCGCGGCAGAGCACGCCGGCAAGGCAGCGCAGGAATGCGGAGTCAAGAATCTGGAGGTCCGTATCAAGGGCCCAGGTCCCGGCCGCGAATCAGCGCTGCGCGCATTGAATTCGGTGGGTTTCAAGATCACCAGCATCGCAGACGTCACCCCAGTTCCGCATAACGGATGCCGCGCGCCCAAGCGGCGTCGCATTTGAGGAGTAACCGCAGTGGCAAGAAATCTTGATCCAAAGTGCCGCCAATGCCGCCGTGAGGGAGAGAAGCTCTTCCTTAAAGGCGACAAGTGCTTTACCGACAAGTGCGCGATCGAGCGGCGCAACTATCCGCCCGGCCAGCACGGGCAGAAGAACACGCGGCTTTCGGGCTACGGCGTGCAGCTGCGCGAGAAGCAGAAGTTGCGGCGCATCTATGGCCTGCTGGAGCGGCAGTTCCGCAACATGTACAAGGCCGCCGATCAGCAGAAGGGCGTAACAGGCGAAAACCTGTTGCAGGCTCTGGAATCGCGCCTCGACAACATCACTTTCAAGATGGGCTTCGGCATCTCGCGTTCCGAAGCACGTCAAATCGTGCGCCATAACGGCATCCTGGTGAACGGCAAGCGCGTGAATATCCCGTCCTATCAAGTGTTGCCGGGAGACGTGGTTGAGGTTGCGCCCAAGGCGAAGGAGCATTTGCGCATCAAAGCTGCACTCGAGACGACTTCCGGTCGCGGCTATCCTGAATGGCTTGAGGTGGACGTTTCCGCGCTTAAAGGCACTTACAAGAGCCTGCCGCAGCGCTCGGATCTGCCCTCTACGATCAATGAATCGCTGGTGGTAGAACTTTACTCCAAGTAATTTAGAGGATAAGCCATGCAAAGCAGCACCTTACTTAAGCCTCGCATCATCGACGTGCAGAACATTTCGCCTTTTCACGCAAAGGTGACGATGGAGCCGTTCGAGCGTGGCTATGGCCATACTCTCGGCAATGCTCTGCGTCGCATCCTGCTGTCTTCGATGCCCGGCTTCGCGCCGACCGAAGTGCAGATGAACGGGGTGCTGCATGAATACTCCACGATCGATGGCGTGCAGGAAGACGTGGTCGACATCCTTCTGAACCTGAAGGGAATCGTTCTCAAGCTGCACAACCGTGCCGAAGCGACGCTTACGCTCAAGAAGCAGGGCGAGGGCGTGGTGACGGCCGCTGACATCGAACCGATGCACGACGTCGAAATCGTGAATCCCGATCATGTCATCGCGCATCTGACGGCAGGCGGAAAACTGGACCTGCAGATCAAGGTCGAGCATGGCCGCGGTTATGTGCCTGCAGTCGTGCGTACCAGCCGCGGCGATCAGTTGGAGGTGGCACCCAGCCGCGCTGTCGGCAGCATTCTGCTCGACGCTTCATACAGCCCGGTGCGCCGCGTCAGCTATCAGGTCGATTCTGCGCGTGTCGAGCAGAGGACCGACCTCGACAAGCTGATTGTGGACATCGAAACCAATGGCGCCGTCGAGCCGGAGGAGGCGATCCGCTATGCCGCCCGCCTGCTGGTCGATCAGTTGGTCGTATTCGCCGATCTCAAGGGTACGCCGGTGCAGATCGAGCAGCCAAAGGCACAGCAAATCGATCCGATGCTGCTGCGTCCGGTGGATGACCTCGAACTCACGGTGCGCTCGGCAAATTGCCTCAAGGCCGAGAACATCTATTACATTGGGGACCTCATACAGAGGACTGAAACCGAGCTCCTGAAGACGCCGAATCTCGGCCGCAAATCGCTCAACGAGATCAAGGAAGTGCTGGCCTCCCGTGGGCTCGCGCTCGGCATGCGTCTCGAAAATTGGCCGCCCGCCGGCCTGGAAAAACTTTAGTCAGGGATATCATGCGTCACCGCCTGGGTTTAAGAAAGCTGAACCGCACCAGCAGCCATCGATTGGCGATGCTGCGGAACATGGCCGTATCGTTGCTGCGCCATGAAATGATCAAGACCACGCTGCCCAAAGCAAAGGAGCTGAGGCGCATTGCTGAGCCTATACTCACGCTGGGCAAGAAGCCGTCGCTTGCCAACCGCAGGCTTGCCTTTGACCGGTTGCGCGACCGCGAGATGGTAACCAAGCTTTTTGGAGAGCTTGGTCCGCGCTACGCGACGCGCAATGGCGGCTATCTGCGCATCCTGAAATATGGTTTCCGCAAGGGCGATAATGCGCCTATGGCGCTGGTGGAACTTCTGGACCGTCCCGAGGCTACCGGCGAGGACAAGAAACCAGAAGCGCCAGCCAAGGCGGCATAAGAACAAAATGATTCGCTTCAAAGCCGGCCTTGTGCCGGCTTTTTTGTTATGGCGAGTGCTCAGCGTTCAGTGATCGACTGCGGGCATCGAAATATGATCTTCCTGTATACCGATTTCGGCGCGGCCGATATTTACGCGGGGCAGGTGAAGTCTGTCCTCCATCAGGAGGCGCCGGACGCCGCCGTCGTCGATCTGCTGCACGATGCGCCGGCCTTCGACGTCAGGGCGGGGGCGCACCTGCTGGCAGCTCTTGCGCTGCGCATGCCGCAGGCGAGCACAACGCTAGCGGTAATAGACCCCGGTGTCGGTAGTGCGCGCGCTGCGCTCGTGGTCAATGCGGACGGCCGTTGGTTCGTGGGGCCGGACAACGGGCTCATGTCGGTCGTTGCCAGCCGCGCCGCGGCGCCTGTGTACTGGCATATTGCGTGGCGGCCCGAGCGGCTGACGGCCTCGTTTCACGGCCGCGACTTGTTCGCTCCGATGGCAGCAGCGATCGCGCGCGGCGAGTTGCCTGCTGACCGTGTGCTGCCGGTTGCCTGTCCCGACGTGGATTTCGGGAGCGCCGATCTCGCTGCGGTCATCTATCTGGATCACTATGGCAATGCCTATACCGGCCTGCGGGCAGCAAGCGTTGCGCGGACTGTCCGGATCGCCGTGCGCGGGCAGTCGATCGCGTACGCGCGGGTATTTTCGGAGGTGCCAGCCGGACAGGCATTCTGGTACGAGAACAGTTTGGGCCTGGTCGAACTCGCTGCGAACGGAGGCAGCGCAGCAGCAGCGCTAGACCTCAGGGTGGGTGAGTCGGTGGGCATTGTCACTTGATGTGGCGAGCCTGCCGCTGCCGCAGTAAAATGCGCAAGTGGTGGCCATGCCTGTAAGCATGATGTAAGTTTTGTTGGCTAAAATTTGCAATAGAGTCCTATTCTGGATTAGCATTCGTCTGTATTTGGCAATCGAACGTCGATTGAATTTTTAGTTCAAAGAGGGGGGAGATCATGATAAAAGATATCAAGACGAGCCTGCGCTCGCGCATCTGTGGAGCGGTCTTGTTTGCGGTCGCGCTGGCGATTGCCGGGTGCGGACAACTGCAGGGCCGGGACGAGTTTAGCAAGCAGGTGATGGACAAGGCGGAGCAGGAGGTGATCAATGCCGTGGGCAAACCATCGAGCGTTGATTCCAGCAATCCGGCGCACATCGTATGGACCTACAAGGGCGCAACCTACGATATCAGCAACGGCAACAAGCAGGACGCTGAGACTCTCGTGATATTGGGCCCGAATCCCGCGACCGGCAAGCTCAAGGTCACGGGCATCGAATATAAGTAATCCCTCTGCGCAGCTGACGGCTTGGGGGCGCAATGCCCCCGAACCGCTGCCAGAGCCCTAGGTGACGAGCACCACCCGATAGTCGTTGACGTTGGTACGCGTCGGCCCGGTGACCACCAAGTCACCGAGCGCCTCAAAAAAACCATAGCTGTCGTTGTTCGCGAGCATGCGGTTTGCGGCAAGCCCGCGCCGGGTGGCGCGCGCCCACGAGTCTGGCGCAGCGAACGCGCCCGCATTGCTCTCGCTGCCGTCGATGCCATCGGTATCGCAGGCGAGCGCGTAGATCTCAGGCTTGCCCTGTAGTTCGTTCACCAGCGACAGCATGAATTCTGCGCAGCGCCCGCCGCGGCCGTCGCCGCGTACCGTGACCGTGCATTCGCCGCCTGAGATGAGCGCAACGGGCGGCCGCCAGGGCGCGCCGTGCGCACTGATCTCGCGGGCGAGCGCGGCGTAGGACTTCGCAATTTCGCGCGCTTCACCGGTCACGCTGTCGCCGAGGATCACCCCGTGGACTTTGTGCTCATCGAAAAACCGCGCCGCTGCCTGCAGTGAATGATGATTGGTAGCGATCACGCGGTTCTCGGTCTTGGCAAATGCGGCGCTGCCAGGCTTGGGCGTCTCCGGGAGTTTTCCCGCCATCCCATTCTGTAATGTGCGCCTGATCCCATCCGGTATCCGGCATTCATGGTGTGTGAGCACGGCCAGGGCGTCGCCGTAGGTCGTGGGGTCTGGCGCGCACGGGCCGGAAGCGATATGCGTAGCATCATCGCCGGTGACGTCAGAGATGATCAGTGCCAGCACCGGCGCCGGGCATGCAGCGGCGAGACGACCGCCCAGGATCATCGACAGATGCTTTCTGACGGTGTTGATCTCCGTGATCGCGGCTCCGCAGCGCAGCAGCTCGTGCGTGACTAGCGAGAGGTCCGCCATCGTCACACCCTCTGCAGGCAGCGACAGCAGGCTGGAGCCGCCCCCTGATAAAAGCACCAGCAGCAGGTCGTCCTTGCCCAAGTGCCTGACGCTTTCCAGAATGCTTGCAGCAGCGGCCCTGCCGGCTTCATCCGGCACCGGGTGGCCGCCTTCTATCACCGTGATGCGGTTGGTGAGCAGCCCGTGCCCGTAGCGCGTGACTACAGAGCCTGCGAGCGGCGCTGCAGCAGGCCAGTGCTGCTCGACGGCAAGCGCCATGGCCGCCGCCGCCTTGCCCGCGCCGACGACCAGCGTGCGGCCCGCCGGCGGCTTGGGCAGATGCGGGGGCACCACCTTCAGCGGATCAGCGGCTCCTACCGCTACTGTGAAACTCTCAAGCAGCAAGTCACGGGGGGACATGGGCGATCCTGCTACGCGAGGACTGCTTTGAGATAACTTCCGGTATGACTCGCCCGATTGGCAGCCACCTCTTCCGGCGAGCCGCTGGCAACGAGCGTGCCGCCGCCATCCCCGCCCTCGGGACCCAGATCCAGTATCCAGTCGGCGGTCTTGATGACATCCAGGTTATGTTCGATCACGATCACGGTATTGCCGTGGTCGCGCAGCCGGTGCAGTACGCGCAGCAGCAGATCGATATCGTAGAAGTGCAGCCCCGTGGTGGGCTCGTCGAGGATATAGAGCGTACGGCCGGTGTCGCGTTTCGAGAGTTCGAGCGCGAGTTTGACGCGCTGCGCTTCTCCCCCGGAGAGCGTGGTCGCGCTTTGACCGAGCGTGATGTAGCCCAGGCCCACATCGAGCAGCGTGTGTAGTTTGCGCGCGATGGTCGGCACCGCGCGGAAGAACTCCGCTGCCTGTTCCACGGTCATCCCCAGCACGTCGTGAATGCTGCGGCCTTTGTATTGCACTTCGAGTGTTTCGCGGTTGTAGCGTTTGCCGCGGCATACATCGCAGGCGACGTAGATGTCTGGCAGGAAATGCATCTCCACTTTGATGACGCCGTCGCCCTGGCAGGCTTCGCAGCGACCGCCTTTGACGTTGAACGAGAAGCGTCCAGGCCCGTATCCGCGTTCGCGCGCGGCGGCGACTCCGGCGAACAGCTCGCGGATCGGTGCGAACAATCCGGTGTAGGTTGCGGGATTGGAGCGCGGCGTGCGTCCGATCGGGCTCTGATCTACATTCACCACCTTGTCGAAGTGCTCTAGACCCTCGATCGCCTCGTGCGCCGCGGGCTCGGTGGTGCTTCCGTAGAGCTCGCGTGCCGCCACCGCGTACAGCGTGTCGTTGATGAGCGTGGATTTGCCGGAGCCGGATACGCCGGTCACGCACACGAAGAGCCCGATCGGCAGCTGCAGCGTGAGATCTTTCAGGTTGTTGCCGCGCGCGCCCTTGATGGTGAGGTTGCGGGCGGCGTCCGGCGGGTGGCGCAGCGCAGGAACTTCGATGCGCCTGCGGCCAGACAGGTACTGGCCGGTCAGTGATTCCGCGCTGTTGCGGATGTCCGCAGGCGTGCCCTGGGCGATGATGCGTCCGCCGTGCTCGCCGGCGCCGAGGCCGATGTCGACGACGTGGTCGGCGGCGGCGATGGCATCGTGATCGTGTTCCACCACGATCACGGTGTTGCCGATATCGCGCAGCCGCTGCAAGGTCGCGAGCAGCCGTGCATTGTCGCGCTGGTGCAGCCCGATCGAGGGCTCGTCCAGCACGTACATGACGCCAGTCAGGCCGGACCCGATCTGGCTCGCCAGGCGTATGCGCTGGGCTTCTCCGCCGGAGAGCGTTTCCGCGGCCCGGTCGAGCGCAAGGTACTCGAGTCCCACGTCGTTCAGAAAGGCCAGTCGGTCGACGATTTCGTGCACGATGCGGTCGGCGATCGCCTGCCGCGCACCGGTCAGTTTGAGTTCCTCGAAAAAGCGCGATGCCTGCCTGAGCGGCAGCGCACTGATCTCATAGATCGTCTTGCCGGCGATGCGCACGCTGCGCGCTTCGCGACGCAGGCGCGTGCCCTGGCAATCCGGGCAGGTCTGTGTGCTCATGTATTTTGCGAGTTCCTCGCGCACTACGCTGGAATCCGTTTCCCGGTGCCGGCGCTCGAAGCTCGGCAGGATGCCTTCGAACGGATGTTCGCGCTGAATCTTCTTGCCGCGGTCTTCGCTATATGTGAATTTTATCTTTTCGCTTCCTGAACCATTGAGCACCTTGTCCTGCAGCGTCTGAGGAAGCTCTTCGAACGGCGTATCGATATCGAAGTGGTAATGCTCAGCGAGCGTCTGCAGCATTTCGAAATAGAAATGATTGCGGCGGTCCCAGCCCCTGATCGCACCGGCAGCGAGCGACAGATGCGGGCAGGCGACGACGCGCTTGGGATCGAAGAAGCTGGTGTTGCCCAGGCCGTCGCAGCGGCGGCACGCTCCCATCGGATTGTTGAAAGAGAACAGCCGTGGTTCGAGTTCCGGCAGCGAATAGCTGCACACCGGGCACGCAAACTTTTCGGAAAACAGATGCTCGCGGCCGTTGTCCATTTCGACGGCAAGGGTGCGACCCTCCGAATGGCGCAGTGCGGTCTCGAACGATTCGGCGAGCCGCTGCTTGATTTCCGGGCGCACCGTCACGCGGTCGACCACGACTTCGACCGTGTGCTTGAGGTTTTTTTTGAGCTTGGGCAGCGCGTCGATCTCGTGCACCGTACCATCGATGCGCACGCGCACGAAACCCTGTGCGCGCAGTTCGTCGAACAGATCGACCTGTTCGCCCTTGCGGCCGTCGATGAGCGGCGCCAGTATCATGAGCCGCGTTTGCAGCGGCAGTTGCATCACGTGATCGACCATCTGCGCGATGCTCTGCGCCGCGAGCACGATGCCGTGATCGGGGCAGTGCGGCTCGCCGGCGCGCGCGTAGAGCAGACGCAGGTAGTCGTGGATCTCGGTGACCGTGCCCACGGTCGAACGCGGATTGTGGCTGGTGGACTTCTGCTGGATGGAGATCGCAGGTGACAGGCCCTCGATCAGATCGACGTCGGGTTTCTCCATCAACTGCAGGAACTGGCGTGCGTAGGCCGACAGTGACTCGACGTAGCGGCGCTGCCCTTCTGCATACAGAGTGTCGAACGCGAGCGATGACTTGCCTGAGCCGGAAAGCCCGGTGAACACGATGAGCTGGTTGCGCGGCAGATCCAGGCTCACGTTCTTGAGATTGTGTGTACGCGCGCCGCGGATGCGGATGGTATCGGCGGCTTTCGCGCGCGCGCCGGAACCGGCTTCGTGCAGGCTGAGCACGCGTGCCGAGCCGTTGGCAGGGCCGTTTGCAGCCACGGAAAATCCTCTAGAGAAACCTGTTAATATACCCGCCTTGAGCTTCTTTCCTCAAGCGATTTCTCTATGCCTCCCGATTCTCGTATGACTGGCTCCGAGCTGCGCGCCGCCGTGGGGCTGGCAGGCATCTACGGCCTGCGCATGCTCGGCATGTTCGTGATACTCCCGGTGTTCGCGATCTATGCCGAACATATACGCGGCGGAGACAACCTGACGCTGGTCGGTGTCGCGCTCGGCGCCTATGGATTAACGCAGGCGATACTGCAAATTCCGTTCGGCTGGTTCTCCGATCGTTGGGGGCGCAAGCCCGTGATCTATGGCGGCTTGGTGCTGTTCGCGCTCGGCAGCCTTGTTGCGGGCCTGGCCGACAATATCTATGCGGTGATCCTGGGGCGCGTGATCCAGGGGGCGGGGGCAATCTCGGCTGCGGTGATCGCGCTGATGGCCGATCTCACGCGCGAGGAGCAGCGCACCAAGGCGATGGCGTTGATCGGCTCCACGATCGGCGGCACGTTCGCGCTGTCGTTGGTGTTGAGCCCATGGCTCAATGACATCATGGGGGTGCCCGGAATCTTCATGCTGACCGGGGTGTTGGCGCTGCTCGCCATCGGCGTCGTCTATGCCTACATTCCCGATGTGCCGCAAGCGGTGGTTGTGCACCCGCCGGCGGACAAGGCGCTGTTTGCGCAGGTGCTGCGCGACCCGCAACTGGCACGACTCAATTTCGGCATCCTGGCGCTGCACGCGGTGCTGATGGGCCTGTTCATCGTGGTGCCGCTGGCGCTGCGCGAGCACGGCCTCGCTGTCGATCAGCACTGGCGCGTGTATCTGCCGGTGATGGTGGGTTCGTTCGTCCTGATGGTGCCGGCGATCCTGATGGGCGAGCGCCACGGTCATATGAAGAAGGTGTTCATCGGCGCCGTGCTCATGCTGTTGATCTCGCAGCTCGCCATGCCGTGGCTTCTGTCGGGAGTGGCACAAGTCTCCGTGCTCCTGCTCATATTTTTCACTGGGTTTAACGTGCTGGAGGCCAGCCTGCCCTCACTCATTTCCAAGTGCGCGCCCGCGCATGCCAAGGGCACGGCGATCGGCATCTACAGCAGCATCCAGTTTGTCGGTACGTTCGTGGGAGCGGCCGGCGGTGGTTTTCTGTATCAGCATTTCGGCGTGCGCGCGGTGTTCGTCTTCACGTCGGCGCTGCTCGCGGGCTGGCTCGTGCTGGCGCTGGGGATGCGGGTGCCTGGCAGGATGTTGATACGCGCGTATCCGCTGCCGGCGCTCGATCCAGAGCGGGAGCGAGTGCTGTTGCAACGCCTGAAGGAACAGCCCGGGGTGCGCGCAGTGGAGCTGAGTGACCGCGGCCGTACCGCGCGGTTGAAAGTCGATGCGCGCGGTTTCGATGAGCAACACGTTTTGCGTCTAATTGAGGGAGAAATCTGATGGCCTCTGTAAACAAGGTGATACTCGTTGGAAATCTGGGACGCGACCCCGAGGTGCGTTATCTGCCTGACGGCGGCGCCGTTGCCAACGTGAGCGTTGCCACCACCGACACCTGGAAGGACAAGAGCGGTGAAAAGCAGGAACGCACGGAGTGGCACCGCGTCTCGTTTTTTGGCAAGCTCGCGGAGATTGCAGGCGAGTACCTTAAGAAGGGCTCGCAAATCTACGTCGAAGGCCGGCTGCAAACGCGCAAATGGCAGGACAAAGAAGGGCAGGAGCGCTTTACCACTGAAATCGTGGCTGACCGCATGCAGATGCTGGGTTCGCGCGGTGGCGGGGCAGAATCTATGGCGCGCGAGCCGAAAGCTGCTGCACCGGCTGAGGGTGGCGCGGCAGCGAAGCCGGCGGCGCGCAAGGGGGGGGGCGCTTCGTTCGACGACATGGACGACGATATTCCGTTCTAAAGCACTGCGGCGCCGCGCGCCGCATGGCATCAGCAGCTCTAGCGGCCGTGCGTTGCATAGCCGGCGCTTGCGCTGGTGCAATGAGCCTCGCGCTGAGGGTTATGCGTCCGTCTCAGAGGCGCGTGCGGTAACGCGCTTGCTTTTTCGCCGTGCGTCCCCATAGATACCTGGGCGGCGCTTTCCGCTATAATCCAAGGTTCTGAATTTGGGGTGAATTATGCCGATTTATGAGTACCGCTGCCAGGAGTGCGGCTTCGAGGACGAATACCTGCAGAAGATGAACTCGGCGCCGCTTGTGGATTGCCCGTCATGCGGTAAACCTGCGCTGACGAAGCTGGTTTCTGCCGCCGGTTTTCAGCTCAAGGGCAGCGGCTGGTATGCGACCGACTTCAAGCATCCGGCCAAACCGAATACACCTCCCGCCAAGGCTGCGGCAGATGCGCAGCCCAAAGCTGGCGACTCCTCTGCGGAAAAGACGGCGGCGAAGTCGGAGACCACCAAGCCTGCATCCGATGCCACGTCCACGAAATCCGATGCGGCGTCTGCTCCCTCCACTAGTGCCGCGACTACGACGGCGAACTCCTGATATACCCTGCGGGCGGCCGCGTGCTGTCGCGGCACTGCGCGCGTAGTCTGCCTGCTCTGCATCCTCATGGTTAAGCGACATCTGAAAAGGTATTTCGTCACCGGACTCCTGGTCTGGGTCCCGATCGGCATTACGCTGTGGGTGCTCGACCTGCTCGTGGGCATGATGGATCAGACGCTGCTGTTGTTGCCCGAGAGATTCAAGACCGATCACTGGCTGGGTTTCCATGTGCCGGGCATGGGTGTGGTGTTGACGCTGATCGTGGTCTACGTGACGGGGCTCATCACCGCCAACATCGTGGGACAGCGCATGTTGCGCCTGGGGGACGTGGTGCTCAGCCGCATCCCGGTCGTCAACTCGATTTACAAGAGCGTAAAGCAGGTCTCCGACACAGTGTTCACTTCCGGGGGGCAGGCTTTCCGCAAGGCGCTGCTCGTGCAGTATCCCAGGGCCGGCTCTTGGACCATCGCATTTCTGACTGGCCGCCCCGGCGGCGAAGTGGTCCGTCACTTGGGCGTGGAACACGTGAGCGTCTATGTGCCCACCACGCCGAATCCAACCTCCGGATTCTTTCTGATGATGCCCAAGTCCGAAGTGATCGAGCTCGACATGAGCGTAGACGCCGCGCTCAAATACATCATATCGATGGGTGTTGTCGGACCTCCGTGTGCGAAGCAGCGTGCCGGCGGCACGCCGGCGCCCGTGATTCCGTCGTCGGCAGTCGATGAGTAGAACTCGGCTCAGCAGAGCGGACTTTTAATTCTTAACCCTGGTGAATATTTTTCATGCGCACTGAATATTGCGGCCTTGTCAGCCGCCAGCATCTGCAACAGACAGTCACGGTGTGCGGCTGGGTGCATCGCCGCCGCGATCACGGCGGCGTCATCTTCATCGACTTGCGCGACCGCGAGGGCTTGCTCCAGATCGTCTACGACCCCGACCGGGCGGCTTGTTTCGAGCAGGCGTCGAATCTGCGCAATGAATTCGTAGTGCGGGTGACTGGACTCGTGCGGCCGCGTCCTGAGGGCACCGTCAATCCCAATCTGGTGAGCGGCGAAGTTGAGGTTCTGGCTACCGAGATGGAGATACTCAATCCGTCGCTGACGCCCCCGTTCATGATGGACGATGAGAAGCTTTCGGAGACGGTGCGTCTCGAATACCGCTTTCTCGATTTGCGCCGGCCGCAGATGCAGAACAATCTGCGGTTGCGCCACAAGACGGCGCTGGCGGTACGCAACTTTCTCGATGCGCACGGGTTCATCGATATCGAAACGCCGATGCTGACGCGCTCGACGCCCGAGGGGGCGCGCGACTACCTGGTGCCGAGCCGTGTGCACGCCGGGGAGTTCTTTGCGTTGCCGCAGTCCCCACAGCTGTTCAAGCAGCTGCTGATGGTTGCGGGCTTCGATCGCTATTACCAGATCGTCAAATGCTTCCGCGACGAAGACCTGCGCGCCGACCGCCAGCCGGAGTTCACGCAGATCGACGTCGAGACCTCGTTCATGGATCAGAAAGAGATTACGGCATTGATGGAAGAGCTGATCGTGAGCGTGTTCAAGACCGCGCTCGGCGTCGATCTGCCGCAGCCGTTTCCGCGCATGGCCTACCAGGACGCGATGGCGCTCTACGGCTCAGACAAGCCGGACCTGCGCGTGTCGCTTACCCTGACCGAGCTGACCGACGTCATGAAGTCCGTCGATTTCAAGGTGTTCCGCGAGGCGGCGCAGCTCGAAGGTGGGCGCGTGGCCGCACTGCGGGTGCCTAAGGGCGGCGAGCTCACGCGCAAGGAAATCGACGATTACACCGAGTTCGTGAAAATCTACGGGGCAAAAGGGCTCGCCTACGTCAAAGTCAACGACGTCGCGAAGGGTGTGGAAGGGCTGCAGTCGCCGATCCTGAAATTCCTGACGCCTGAGGTGGTCGCGACCGTGCTCGAGCGCACCGGCGCCGGCAACGGGGATTTGATTTTCTTCGGCGCGGACAAGGCGAAGATCGTCAACGAAGCGCTCGGTGCGCTGCGCGTCAAGATCGGCCACGCGCGCGGGCTGGCTGAGGCAGGCTGGCGTCCGTTATGGGTGCTCGACTTCCCGATGTTCGAGTGGGACGATGAGGCCAAGCGCTGGAATGCGATGCATCACCCGTTCACCGCGCCCGCCGACGGCGACGAGAATCTGCTCGAAAGCGATCCCGGCCGCGCGCGCGCCAAGGCGCACGACATGGTGTTGAACGGCTGGGAGATCGGTGGCGGCTCGATAAGGATTCACCGCCAGGAGGTCCAGTCGCGCGTATTTCAGGCGCTCAACATCGGGCCGGAGGAAGCGCAGGCCAAGTTTGGTTTTCTGCTGCAGGCGCTGCAATACGGCGCCCCGCCGCATGGAGGCATGGCGTTCGGGCTGGATCGTGTCGTCACGCTGATGGCGGGCGCCGAGTCGATACGCGATGTCATTGCATTTCCCAAGACCCAGCGCGCCCAATGCCTGCTCACGCACGCGCCGAGCGCGGTCGACGAGCAGCAGTTGCGTGAGCTGCATATCCGGCTGCGCCAGCCGGAGGCGAAGAAACCGGCATGATCGGGTGCAGGCGCTTGAAATCATGATCGGGGCCTTAATCTAGATCAGCGAGGCGCCCGGCGTGGGCGCGGATACTACAGGCTTCGACGACGAGTGATGGTGGCGACGGCATCCTACAAAATACCGATCTCCGTGCTGGTGGTGATACACACGCCAGACCTGCAGGTGCTGCTGCTCGAGCGCGCCGGCCGGCCGGAGTTCTGGCAATCGGTCACCGGCAGCCAGGATGCAGGTGAGAGCCTGCCCCAGACCGCGCAACGCGAAGTGATGGAGGAGACCAGCATCGATGCCAGTGCCTACGGGCTGCTCGACTGGGACCAGCACAACGAATTCGAAATCTTCAAGCATTGGCGCAGCCGCTATGCACCGGGCATCACGCACAACACGGAGCACGTATTCAGTCTGCAGATACCGCGGCCAGTGCCCGTCACACTCGCTCTGGACGAGCACACCCAATACCTGTGGATGGGGTGGCGGGAAGCCGCAGACAAGGTGTTTTCGTGGACCAACGCCGCGGCCATCCGTGAGTTGCCGGCGCGCATCGCTACCCGGCAGGCGTGAATTCGCAGGCCGTTTCTCTGTCCTATCGTGATATGTTCTGGCTCTGACCGAGGATCAACGCAGCATGCAGCTCGCCACCCTGGAATTTGAACGCTACGCGCTGCTCGCAGACGATGCATGCGAGCAGCGCATCCTTGCGGCCAAATCGGTGCTCGGCAAGCGCGCCGTCATATTGGGCCACCATTACCAGCGTGCCGAGGTCTACCGGCACGCCGACCTTAGCGGCGATTCGCTCAGGCTCTCGCGGCTGGCGGCGGAA
>CAIVHG010000105.1 GCA_903905655.1 uncultured beta proteobacterium
CAGGAGATCGCCGGCGTGATGGAGCTCGGCATGATCGGGCGCGGCGAGCATTCCGAGATCATCACCTTCGTCGGCAAGACGGTGGATTCCGAGTTGTCGGGCAACGTCATCGACCTGTGCCCGGTGGGCGCGCTCACCTCCAAGCCTTTCCGCTTCAGCGCGCGCACCTGGGAGCTCGCGCGCCGCCCGACGGTGAGCCCGCATTGCGGCCTCGGCTCCAATCTCACCATGCAGGTGAAACAAAACCGCGTGCTGCGCGCGCTGCCGCGCGAGACCGAAGAGATCAACGAATGCTGGATCTCGGACAAGGACCGTTTCTCGTATGAGGGCCTGAACCACGCATCGCGGCTGACGCGTCCGATGATCCGGCAGGACGGCGCTTGGCGCGAGGTCGATTGGCAGGTGGCGCTCGACTTCGTGGCGAACGGGCTGCGCAAAGTGCGCGAGCAGCATGGGGCGCAGCAGATCGCAGCGCTCGCGACCCCGCACCAGACGCTGGAAGAGCTTTATCTGCTCGGTGAACTCACGCGGCGCGTGGGCAGCGACAACGTGGATTTCCGCACGCGGCAAGCGGATTTCTCCGCCGACCGCGCGCGCCAGGGCGCGCCCTGGCTGGGCATGAAGATCACCGACCTCGGCGCACTCGATCGCGTGCTCGTGATCGGCAGCACGTTGAGGAAAGATCATCCGCTGATCACGCAGCGGTTGCGCCAGGCGGCCAAGCAGGGGCTTGCGCTGAACCTGATCAATGCGACGGACGACGATCTGCTGATGCCGGTCGCCAACAAATCCATCGTCGCGCCCTCGCAGTTCGCGCGTGCACTGGGCGAGGTGGTGGTTGCAGCCGCGCAGTTGCGCGGCGCACCGCTGCCCGCAGGTGTCGCTGCGGCGCTGGCACAGGTGCAGGCAAATGAGGCCGCGCAGCGCATCGCACAGAGCCTGGCATCGGGCAAGAATATCGGCATCTTTATCGGCAACCTTGCGCAGCATCATCCGCAATCGGCACAGTTGCAGGCGCTGGTGCAGGCGCTCGCCGATGTGCTGGGCGCAAAGTTCGGTGTGTTGGGCGAGGCCGCCAACAGCGTCGGCGGCTACCTCGCGCGCGCACTGCCGGCTGATAAGGGGCTGGATGCGCAGCAGATGATCGCGCAGCCGCGCAAAGCCTACGTGCTGCTCGGGGTCGAACCCGAACTCGATTGCCACAATCCTGCACAAGCGCTGGTTGCGATGAAGCAGGCCGAGTTCGTGGTCGCGCTGTCTGCGTATCAGCACCATGCGGTGGACTATGCGCACGCGCTGCTGCCGATTGCGCCCTTCACCGAAACCTCGGGTACTTTTGTCAGCACTGAAGGCAGAGTGCAGAGCTTTGCCGGCGTAGTGCAGCCGCTTGCGCAGACGCGGCCGGCGTGGAAGGTGCTGCGGGTGCTTGGCAACCTGCTTGGCGTTCCGGGCTTCAACTACGATAGCAGCGAGGAAGTGCGCAGTGAAGCGCTCGGTAAAGTGGAGGTTGTAGCACGCCTCGATAACCGGCTGCGCGAAGCGAATGTGAGCGCGCTTGCTCCGGTCAGCAATGGCATCGAACGCATCGCGGAAGTTCCCATTTACCAGGCCGACGCCATCGTGCGCCGTGCCGCAGCGCTGCAGCAGACACGCGACGCCGCTGCCCCGGTGGCGGCGGTTGGCAGCGCTCTGTATAGCTCGCTCGGGCTGCGCGACGCGGACGCGCTGCGCATCGCGCAGGGGGGCGGTTCGGTTGAGTTGCCGGCGGTGCTCGATAGCAAGCTGCCCGACAACTGCGTGCGCGTGCCCGCCGGGCACCCCGCGACCGCGGCACTCGATGGCATGTGCGGGACCGTCAGCGTCGAGCGCGTGGCGCAGCCGCAAAAGGTCGCAGTATGAGCGTCGTCTACTTCGAACAGCTGATGGGGCCGGCGTGGCCCGTGGTTTACACGCTGCTCAAGATCATCGCCATCGTCGCGCCGCTGATGCTGGGCGTTGCCTACCTGACGCTATGGGAGCGCAAGCTGATCGGCTGGATGCAGGTGCGCATCGGGCCCAACCGCGTAGGGCCGCTCGGATTGCTGCAGCCGATCGCCGACGGCCTCAAACTGCTGCTGAAGGAGATCACCGTCCCGGCCGGGGCCAACAAGTTTCTATTCGTGCTGGCGCCGGTCATGGCCATCATGCCGGCGCTCGCGGCGTGGGCAGTAGTGCCGTTTGCTCCCGGGCTGGTGATTGCGAACATCGATGCCGGGCTGCTCTACGTGATGGCGATTACCTCGATCACCGTCTACGGCATCATCATCGCCGGCTGGGCGTCGAATTCCAAGTATGCGTTCCTCGGCAGCATGCGCTCGGCGGCGCAGATGGTGTCGTACGAGATCGCGATGGGTTTCGCGCTGGTCGGCGTGCTGATGGCTGCGGGAAGCCTGAATCTCTCGCAGATCGTTAGCGGGCAGGCTGGTTCGTATGGCCCGCTCAACTGGTTCGTCATCCCGCTGTTCCCATTCTTCCTGGTCTACCTAATTGCCGGCGTTGCAGAGACCAACCGTGCGCCGTTCGACGTGGCCGAGGGGGAATCTGAAATCGTCGCCGGCTTTCACGTCGAATATTCGGGCATGGCGTTCGCCATCTTCTTCCTCGCTGAATACGCGAACATGTGGCTGGTGGCCATCATGTGTTCGATCATGTTTCTGGGCGGCTGGCTTTCTCCGGTGCCCGCATCGTTTGCTGGCGCCATCGGCCTGCCGTGGCTGGCAGCCGGGAGTTTCATCTGGCTGTTCGCGAAGATGGTGTTCGTGGTTTCGGTGTTTATATGGTTCCGCGCGACCTTTCCGCGTTACCGTTATGATCAGATCATGCGCCTTGGGTGGAAGGTGTTCATTCCCGTCACCATCGTGTGGATAGTGGTGGTCGGTCTGTGGATGCAGACTCCGCTCTGGGTATGGGGTAAGCTCACGCCATGATGCAACGTATTCGAGATTTTTTCAGCGCCTTCCTGCTGGTCGAGCTCGTCAAGGGGATGATGCTCACGGCGCGGCATTTGTTCGCGCGCAAGATTACCGTGCAGTTTCCCGAGGAGAAGACGCCGCAGTCGCCGCGTTTCCGCGGACTGCACGCGCTGCGGCGCTATCCCAACGGTGAAGAGCGCTGCATTGCCTGCAAACTGTGCGAGGCGGTGTGTCCGGCGCTTGCCATCACCATCGAGTCCGAGCAGCGTGAAGACGGCTCGCGGCGCACCACGCGTTACGACATTGATCTTACGAAATGCATATTCTGCGGCCTGTGCGAGGAATCCTGCCCGGTCGATTCCATCGTCGAGACGCGCATCCTTGAATACCATGGCGAGCAGCGCGGCGACCTGATCTACACCAAGCCCATGCTGCTCGCGATCGGGGACATGTGCGAAGAGCAGCTTGCCAAAGACCGGGCGGCTGACGCTGCATACCGCTAGCCAGGAACGCTACGAGTACAGAGATGACATCTGAACTGATACTTTTCTACACCTTCGCCGTGATTCTCGTCGGCGCTGCGGTCGGGGTAGTCACGGCGCGCAATCCCGTGCATTGCGCACTGCTGCTGGTGCTCGCTTTCTTCACATCGGCCGGGTTGTGGGTTCAGCTGCAAGCGGAGTTTCTGGCGATCGTGCTCGTGCTGGTGTATGTGGGCGCGGTGATGGTGCTATTCCTGTTCGTGGTGATGATGCTCGATCTCAACCTGACGCGCCTGCGCGAACGGTTTTGGAGCTATCTGCCGATCGGCGGGATCGTGGCGCTACTGCTGGTCGCCGAAATGGGATTGCTGGTGTGGGGCGCGTATGCGCGCAGCGGCGCAATGCCTCCGGCGCTCGCGCCGGACTACAGCAATACCCGCGCCCTGGGGCGCCTAATCTATACCGATTACGTCTACCCCTTCGAATTGGCGGCGGTGATACTGCTGGTGGCGATCATTGCGGCGATCGCGCTTACGCTGCGGCACCGCAAGACCACCAAGTACCAGGATCCGGCGCAGCAGGTCAAGGCACATCCAAAAGGTCGTGTGCGGATTATTGCGATGGCGTCCGAGAAGCGCGATGAATGAGGCGTAGCAGATGAAAGCGGTCGCCGCAGTCAGCTGGCATTAGCCGGCGGTCAGCAGCATCGTTTTTCAGGTTCAGCGTTGCATTCAGGAACAGGGAGAATCAGCAGTTGGTTTCATTATCGAACTATCTGGTATTGGCAGCGGTGCTCTTCGCGGTGAGCGTCGTGGGCATCTTCCTCAACCGGCGCAACGTCATCATATTGCTGATGGCGATCGAACTCATGCTGCTCGCCGTCAACATGAACTTCATCGCGTTTTCGCGCTATCTGGGCGACGCCGCGGGGCAGGTTTTCGTGTTCTTTATCCTGACGGTAGCGGCCGCCGAATCGGCAATCGGTCTGGCGATCCTGGTCGCGTTGTTCCGCAATCTGCAGACCATAGACGTCGAAGATCTCGACAGCCTCAAGGGGTGAGATGGCTAGCATGCAACAGCTCTATCTGATGATCGCACTCGCACCGCTCGCCGGTGCGCTGGTGTCGGGGCTCCTGTGCCTGAGGATCAGCAACCGCCTCGCGCATTCGGTGACGATCCTCGGCATGATCGTTTCCGTCGTCGGCGCGGCGATGGTGTTCGCCGACGTATGGCAGGGCCACACCTATAACGGCACGGTCTATACCTGGATGGCGAGCGGCGCCACCAAGTTCGAGATCGGCTTTCTGATCGACCGCTTGTCGGCGCTGATGATGCTGGTGGTCACCTTCGTGTCCCTCATGGTGCACATCTACACCATCGGCTACATGCACGGCGATCCCGGATACAACCGATTCTTCAGCTACATCTCGCTGTTCACGTTCTCGATGCTGATGCTGGTCATGTCGAACAACTTCCTGCAGCTGTTTTTTGGCTGGGAAGCGGTGGGGCTGGTGTCGTATCTGCTGATCGGCTTCTGGTACACGCGGCCGACGGCGATTTACGCCAACATGAAGGCGTTTCTGGTCAACCGCGTCGGGGACTTCGGGTTCCTGCTCGGCATCGCGCTGGTGCTCATGTATTTTGGAACCCTTGATTACGCGACGGTGTTTTCCACCGCTCCCACGCTCAAGGGCAATACCTTTGAGATCATCGCGGGCCATCCGTGGTCGCTGATGACGGTGATCTGTATCTTCCTGTTCATCGGCGCGATGGGGAAATCAGCGCAGTTCCCGCTGCACGTCTGGCTGCCTGATTCCATGGAAGGTCCGACGCCGATCTCAGCCCTGATCCATGCGGCGACCATGGTGACTG
>CAIVHG010000106.1 GCA_903905655.1 uncultured beta proteobacterium
CGCCGCGCGGCGCCTCAATCAGGCTCGCGCAACCCTGTTCAAAACAATTTTGAATCGATCCAAAACCGCCGCCTGAGCACATCTCCAAAAACCACCGCTTCAGGCTCATACCTGCATTGGAATATACTGCGCCGCCCTGACACAACATCTTCCAATGACAGATGAGCGCGGATGCGGGCGCATAATTAACAGCTGCTACAATCACGCCATAGACATGGATTCAAGAAAGATACACGATGACGATCATGGATGGAGGGCTTTGGATCACCTGGTACGACTTGCCTGCAGAGGGGCGTGGCGCATATCTATCATGGCTACATGAAACGTATATGCCTAAGATATTGCGGCGACCTGGCATTTTGTGGGGCGCGCATTATGCGGAAATCGAGAAACCAGCAGGCCCCCCTTTCCCGCGGCCGATCAATCACACGCACGATTCGTCTGTGCCAATAGGCGGCCGCTATATTCTGCTTTTTGGCGCCGAGTATCCTGCTGTGTTCGGCAATCCCGTCCCGAGCTCGCTGAACGCGGCCCTACCTGAAACAAGCAGGAAGATGCTGTCGATGAGGATAGGTGAGCGCGTGAACATTATGGCCGAGACTGGAAGAGTGGAAGGCCCGGATGCGAAAGCACAGCAGGCCGGAATGATGCCTGCAAACTGCATTCAATTGGGCACTTACAACACCTCGTGGCAAGACGAAGAAGACATGCTGGCCTGGTACATGCAAGGTCGCCTGCCGGCGCTGCGCGTCATGCCGGGATGCGTCAGGACCCGCACGCTGGTTTCCGCTTCGGGATGGGCGAAGCACGGTGTGCTTTACGAGTTCTCGTCGTTGGAAATACGCAATAAGAATTTCGATCGGCTCAAAGACAAACCTGCCGAAGTGAAGGCGTGGGGAGACCAAGTAATTCCGCGGTTAGTCCACGCGCCTACCTCCCCTAACCTTGCCTGCAGAATATGGCCGGCGATGACCAGCTGACACATCGTATTGAAGGCACAACTGCTGGAACGCTTGAACAACCCCTCCCACCTCAGCCGTGCCGACGGAACCGCAGCTCGTGAGTAGGTTCCCGTCGCGCCTGATCGCGAGCCTTGCGATGCCGGCGCTGGTGCTGGTCGCCGCGCAACTTGCTGTGTCATATGCCACAGCCCTGGCGCCGTCGCTCGCCGGCATCAAGACCTATGCGCCCTATTTCGTGCTGGCGGCGGGCGGGGCCTTGTGCCTCGCCTTCAATCGCGGCCGCGCGCTGTTTGCGCTGCTCGCACTCATCACCGCCTATGCCGCGCACGGCTGGTTCCTGAGCCGCGGCATCGCCGCGTTTCAGCCACGCACCGTCTACGCCGCGCTGTGCATTTTCGTGCCCATGGCGTTGGCGGCGCTCGCGCTGCTCGATGAACGCGGCACCTTCAACCGCTACGGCATCGCGCGCCTCGCGCTGATCGCCATCCCTGCCGCATTCACCGCATGGATGGTCGCCGCCGGCAAGACAATGACCACCGCGTGGGCCTATGCGCCATTGTTCGAGGGCGCCCCCGTCCTGGGCACGCCGATTCCTCAGCTCGGTCTCGCCGCAATTGCAATAGGGTTGCTCATCGCATTGGCGCGGGCTGTGATCGCGGATTCCGCGATCGAGATCGGCTTTGCCGGGGCGATCGCCGCTTTCGCGCTAGCCGCGCACTCGGTGAATGCGCGTGAGATCTACGCGATCTTCATCACGGCCGGCGAATTGATTGTCACCATCGCCGTGCTGCAGGACACGTTCCGCATGGCGTTTCGCGACGAACTGACGGGACTGCCGAGCCGCCGGGCGCTCAACGAGCAGCTGCGCGCGCTGGGCCGGCGCTATACGGTGGCCATGCTGGACGTCGATCACTTCAAAAACTTCAACGATACCTACGGCCACGACGTGGGCGACCAGGTGCTGAAGATGGTGGCATCGCGCATGGCGCGGGTTGGCGGACATGGCAAAGCGTACCGCTACGGCGGAGAGGAATTCACCATCCTCTATCCCGGCAAGGATGCCGCGGACACCATCGTGCACCTCGAAGCGCTGCGGCGGGAGATCGCCGGCTACGCGATGAAGCTGCGCTCAGCCAGCCGCCCCAAGCAGGCAAAGTCTGGCCAGCGCCAGCGCGGCGCGCAGCGCGGCGGCAACGCGGTATCGGTGACCATCAGCATTGGCGTCGCCGAACGCGGCGCGCGTCTCGCCACACCCGAGCAGGTGCTGCGCGCCGCGGACAAAGCGCTTTACCGCGCGAAGAACAAAGGCCGCAATCAAGTCAGCCGCTGATACGCGTTAGCGCCAGTCGACCGCGCCGCATTTGTCCTGACCGCTGTAGCTGTAGAACAGCCCTACCGCCGCTCTTTCCTGCGTTCTGTCACACAGGCCGCGTACTCACGGCGCTGCTCACGCCTGCACCAACAAGGGAAACAATTGCGCGGCATCTGCCACGCTATCGATGGTGCGCAGCATGCTCAACGCGGTCTCGCATTTCTGCGCTCCGATGACACCCTCCACCTGCGCACGAAACTTGTCGTCGATCTCCGCGCTCGACAGCGGCGCGCCGGCCGTCCCCCTGGAATCGACGACCAGTTCGCTAAAGACCGCGCCCGCCTTGGTGCGCACATCGGTGCGCGCGGGCACGACGCCCACGTATTTTCTCGTGAGCTCGTCGTCTTCGTAGACCTGCACGCGCTCTGCAAGCGCGCGGACCTCGGGATCGTTCAGTGTCTGCAGCGTGTATACACTTGGCGTATTGCGGCCGGTGAGCAGCGTGATGGCCAGGGAATACGCCGTGCTGAACTGCATCCCCAGCACGTCGTGCGGCTCCGTGATCGCGCAGTGGTGGACCCAGTTCTTGTTGTAGCCGACGCGGATCGATTCGACGTCCGTTGCCTTGATCCTATGAGCCGCGACGATTTTCTTGAGCCCGTCGATTGCGCCGTGCTGAACGCCGCAGCACGAATAGGGCTTGAACATGGCGTGCTCGATCATCCAGCGCTTCCCGAAATCCGCGGTCAGGCGCTCGGGCCGGAATACGGAGCAATAGATGCGCAGCAACCCGCGCTTGCCCTCGAGAATCTCCTCCGGGCCGGTCATGCCGGCCTGCGCAAGCTGTGCAGCCTGAATGCCGTTGATGGCGCAGATTGCACCGTGAATGCGCTTCACCGACCCGCCGCCCTGATCGTATTGCATGAGTCCGCCCGAGTAGCTGCCGGCGATGCCGAGCGCATTCTCGATTCCGGAGGCCGGCAATCCCAGGAGCCGTGCGACGCCAGCAGCGGCGCCGAACACGCCGCACGCCGTCGAGAACTGCGGCCCGCCGTGCAGCCCCATCTCAGGCGACATCGCCCAGCCGATGCGCCCTCTGAGTTCGTAGGCCGCAATGAAGGCCGTCAGCAATTCGCGGCCGGATAGATGATCGCGTTCGGCAACCGAGAGCATGGGCGACATGAACTCCACACCCGGGTGCCCCTGGAAAAATGGATTGGCATCGTCGTACTCGAAGGCGTGGCCGAACGTGCTGTTGATGAACGCAGTTGCCGTGAGCGGCAGCCGGGCGCCGTATCTGATGACTGTCGCCTCCGCAGCACCGCTCGCACGGCGATAGGTCTCGTACACTTGCTGCGACCACGGCAATTCCGCGCCGCCGATCTGACAGCCGAGCTGGTCGACCAGGTTATCGATCGCCAGCGTGCGCACATGCGGCGGGATATCCTCGTACGCAAGCTCCCGCGCAAACGCGGCGAGCTGCCTGGTTTCATGCGCCATGGTTAACTGGTCGATGAACTCGTCAACGCGCTCTGCACCCAGGCGGCGCAAGGCAGCAGTTTCTGGTCCGCGCCGTATGCGCCGATCAACTGCAGTCCCAGCGGCAATCCCAAGGGTCCTTTCAATACCGGCACCGTGACTGCCGGCACGTGCAACACCGTCCAGATCTGGTTGAAGATCGCATTGCCCGTGCTCTCCAATCCAGGCGGCGCTACACCTGGCGCGCTCGGCACGACCAGGGCATCGTATTCCCCGAACGCTTCCTGCAGCAGGCGCCGGCACTCGCGGGCGTGCAGCACGCTGCCGATGTATTCGGCGTACGTGCGCTTGTCGGCTTTGACAAACTCCGCCTGCGCCTTGGGGCTGAACTGTTCGTAGAAGTGTTCCCGCTCGTAGCTGAAAGCGCGCGCGCCCTCGTAGTGCCGGATGATGTTGTGCGACTTCAATATCTGCTCGAAGGGCGCGGGCAGCGTCACTTCCCTGATATCGCAAACACGGCCCAAGGCCGCGACCGCGGCCTGAATCGCATCCTTGGTGTAGGCCTCGGCGTAATCCCATTGCGGAGTGCGGTAAAACGCCAGCTTCGGCGGCTTGGCAAGCGGCGCCTGGCTGCCCGCGCCGGTCATCGCCTCGTACATCAGGCTCGCGTCGTCGCAGGTGCGCGCCAGGATGCCGACCGTATCCAGCGACGCCGCGATCGGTTTGACGCCGGTTGGGTTGATGGTGTTGAAGCTGGGCTTCAGGGCCACGATGCCGCAATACGACGCGGGCCGGATGGTCGACCCGCCGGTTTGCGAACCCAACGCCAGCGGCACCATGCAATCCGCCACCGCCGCTGCCGAACCGCTCGACGATCCGCCGGGCGTGTGCGCAGGATTGTGCGGATTGGTGGTGTCGTATGCCCTGCCCATCGCAAACTCGGTCGTCACCGTCTTGCCCAGGATGATTGCGCCAGCCTTCCTCAGCAGGCTGACACATGCCGCATCGGCCGCCGGGCGATGCCCGACGTACATGCTCGACCCGTACTCGGTGGGCATGTCGCAGGTATCCATAATGTTTTTTATGCCGACCGGAATGCCATGCAGCGGACCGCGCCAGCCGCCCGCATCGATCTCCCGCGCCGTGCGCAGCGCGGCATCCGCATCCAGATAAGCCCACGCATGCACCGTGTCTTCGCGAGCCGCAATGCGCGTCAGGCAATCGCGCACCAGCTTTTCCGAAGTCAGGCGCCCTGCCTTGATTTCGGCAACCATCTCGCGCGCGCTCAGCTTGTTGGATTCTTTGCTCACAGGACACCTCGATCGTGAATGTATGGCAGCGCAGCCTTGCTGCCCATCTATCGCGCGCCAGCTTCGATAACCCGGATAAGTGTAACCCTTCTGCAGCCGCTACACCTGCCGCTCGGGCCGGAAGCAGATCGATTCTGAGGTCGCGAATATTTACACTGCCCGCATTATTCCGTCAACATTTGCGGGACTGCGGCTAACCCTGTACGATAGCGGCCCATCCCAATCCCCGGAGCATACGCGTGAAAATAATTCTTACCCTCCTGCTCGCCGCAGCTGCCATACCGGCCTGGTCGCAAGCCGACATAAAAGCGATCGCCGCCAAAGAACCCGGCGCAGTCGTCACCCAAAGCGGGCTCGTCTATCGCTCTTTGAAAGACGGCACTGGCAAAAGCCCCGCGGCAACCGATACCGTAAAAGTTCACTACAAGGGAACGTTCCCCGACGGCAGGGAATTCGACAGTTCATACAAGCGCGGCCAGCCCACCGAATTCCCGCTCAACCGCGTCATCCCGTGCTGGACCGAGGGCGTGCAGCGCATGAAAGCCGGCGGCAAGGCCAAGCTCACCTGCCCGCCCGCCATCGCCTACGGCGAGCAAGGCGCTGGCGGCGTGATTCCGCCCAACGCAACGCTGCAGTTCGAAATTGAATTGCTCGAAATAGCCGGTCGCTAGCGCTCTGAGTACCTGCAGCGCACGGCGCGCTCGTGCAACGACGTTGCCGGGCGCGCTTTAGCAATTTGCACCGGTCCGCATCTTCCTTTCATTATCCGGACATTTTCGCCAGGAGAAGCGCCGCATGCGAGTACCCGCTCTGACACTAGAACAGATGAGCCTGCGCCAGAGAGAAGTCCGCGACGTCATTGCCAAGCGCCGCGGCCGCTTCGGCGGCCCTTATCCGGTGTGGCTGTACAATCCTGAGTTGTGCGAGCGCACCGAAGCGGTCACCGCCTACCTGCGTTTCGAATCCAAGCTGCCGCTAAAACTGCGCGAACTAAGCATCCTGATCACGGCGCGCTTCTGGGACGCGCAGTTTTCCTGGAGCTCCCACGTCAAGGAAGCCGTGGCCGCCGGTATCAGCCAGGCTGCGGTCGACGCCATTGCCGCAAAACGCGAGCCGGTCTTCGAACAATTGGACGAACAAATCTTTTACCAGTTCGCCATGGAGATGCTGCGCAATCACTTCGTCTCGAAAAAGACCTTTGAAGCCGCGAAGCAGCAATTCGGCGACACCGGCGTGCTCGATATCGTCGCGTGCATCGGAAACTTTTCCACGCTGGCCATGCTTCTGAACACCTTCCTCGTCGATCTGAAATCGCCACCGCCCTTTGCCGATATCGGCACGCGGCCGTTCGAGGAATAAGCGCTGCACAGGCAAATCATTGATGTCGCACTATCGAGGCTTCACATGAGTTCAGAAAAAGAATCGAAAGCAAATCCGGCCGCCAAGCAGTTGCGCTATACCGTGTTGCCCGACCGCATGCCGCGCATCCCCGCGGACAAGTTGAATGCCGAGCAGGCCGCTGCGGCCGCAGCCATCGCGGAAGGCCCGCGCGGAGGCGTGCGCGGCCCGTTCCTGCCGCTCATGCGCAGCCCCGGACTGGCCGACCCGGTGCAGAAGGTGGGAGCATACCTGCGCTTCGGCTGCGGGCTGGATAAGCGCATCAACGAGATGGCCGCGCTGATGGCCGCGCGGCACTGGACTCAGCAGTACGAATGGGCGGGACACATGCCGCAGGCGCTCAAGGCGGGACTCAGGCAGTCCATCGTAGACGCGATCGCTGGCGGCTGGCGCCCCGAGGAGATGGCGGCGGACGAACAGATAACCTACGACCTCATTACCGAGTTGTTCACGAACAAGAGCGTCAGCGATAGGATCTACGCCCGCGCGACCACGTGCTTTGGCGAGAAGGGCGTCGTCGATCTCCTGGGCGTCGCCGGTTACTACTCGATGCTCGCGATGATCATGAACGTGGCGCGCACCGAACTCAAGAACGACCAACCTCTTTCGCTGGATCCCATGCCGCAGCAGATACGCCGTGAGTCATAGCAAGCGCGGCTCATGAGCTGAATCATGAGCAGTTACGTGCCCCGGCGAAAGATATCTGGCACGCCAGCCCCTGAACGATCTCTAAAGGAAACGCATATGTTGTGGTGCCGCTTTCAGTTGAAAAACGCAGTGTCGTACGGAATCGTGAACGGCGACACCGTGCAGGCAGTCGACGGCAGCCCGTTTGCCGAACACACCGTCACCGAGCGCAAGTACGCGCTCGCGGACGTGAAGCTGCTGGTGCCGGTGATTCCACCCACGTTTTACGCGATCGGCTCCAATTACCGCGATCACGTGATCGGCATTGCCAAGGGCAAAGGCGGCGAGCCCAAGTTCTACGACCGGCCGCGGGTCGGCTACCGTGCCAACAGCGCGCTGATCGCGCACGGGGAAAACATCGTCAAGCCCAAGGACGCGGGCGAGAAGTTTCAGTACGAGGGCGAGCTGGTGGCGGTGGTCGGCAAGACCGCCCGCAACGTGACTCCCGAGGAAGCGCGCGCCTGCATCTTCGGATGGACCATCGGCAACGACATCAGCGAGCGCCACTGGCAGCACGCCGACACCACCAATTTGCGCGGCAAAAATGCCGATACCTTCAAACCGATGGGCCCGTGGATCGCCACCGGCATCGACCCCGCGGACATGACCACAAAGGTGCGGCTCAACGGCAAGCAGGTGCATTGCTTCCCCACCGGCAACATGTTGTTCGACGCCGGCACCGTGCTGAGTGATATCTCGAAGTATTGCACACTCTCTCCCGGCGACGTGCTGTGGCTGGGCACCGACGAAGTGCCGAAAAACCTCGTGCCCGGCGACACCATCGAGATCGAGATCACCGGCATCGGCACGCTCACGAATCGCGTCGTCGCCGAAAAATAGCGCTGCAGCATTGCACGCTGTAGACATAGTCAACTTAGAGGGAGCAGCAAAATGCCTTTTGCAACCATAAACGGTATCCGCACCCACTATCAGATTCAGGGCAGCGGCCCGTTTCTGCTGATGTTCGCCGGCGGCGGTTTCGGCGCGGAGATGTCGATGTGGACGGCGCAGGGCGCCAGCCGCGTGTGGAAGGGGCTGGATCTGATCAATGCGCTCTCTCCTCATTTCACCTGCATCGCCTATGACCGCCGGGAAACCGGCCTCACCGATGGCCGCATCGAGCCCCTGAACTGGGATTGCTACACCGATGAAGCGCTGGGCCTGCTCGAACTCGCGGGTGCAAAGCAGGCCTATGTCCTGGGAAGCTGCATGGGAGCATCGCTGGCGCTCGCGCTAGCAGTGCGCGAGCCTAAAGTCTGCAAGGGACTGCTGCTGCACTGGCCGGTGGGCGGCTACCAGTGGATGCTGCGCGGACGCGGCATGTTCGATAAGCATATCGCCTTCGTGCGCGCCAACGGACTGCAGGCCGCGGTGACACGGGCACGCACCAATCACAAGAATTTCTGGAACGATCCCGAAAGCGGGCCCTGGGCCTCCCCGCTGGGGCGGGATGATTGCGACCTTGCGCAGCAGTTCGTCAAACAGGAAGTGGAGCAGTATCTGACGCTCTGCGCAAGCATCCGCGACAGCATGTTTCAGGACACGGCGCCGTTCGGCGCTACCGGCGAAGAGCTGATGAATATGCAGACGCCGGCGCTCATCATGGCGGGCGCGGATTCGCGGCACACGACCTCGTGCGCATGGGCCATCAAGGAACTCATGCCCCATTGCGAGCTGTGGGACGTGCTGCCCCCGCACCAAAATGACCCCGAAGTCTTCGCGCAGATCCTCAGGATCAAAGAAATCGCACCCTGAACGAAATAGCCGCGAGCAAATCAGGTTTCACGCACATGCGAAGGCAGTAAATGAATATCGCAATCCTCGACGATTACATCAACGCGGTTCCGCGCCTCGAGTGCTTCTCCATGCTCGACGGTCATGCGGTGCGCGTGTGGAACGATCACACCG
>CAIVHG010000107.1 GCA_903905655.1 uncultured beta proteobacterium
GCAGCTGCTGCTGCCGGTCACGATCGAGGCCTATGCCGCGAGCGGCATACTGCTCAAGACGCTGCACTTCAAGGACATCAAGGATTTTGGCGGCGGCATCAAGCGTCCCGCCACGATCGAAACCGACAGTCCGCTTTACAAGGGCTACAAGTCGGTCATGCTGTGGTCCGGCCTGAAGAAGGGCAGCTTTGCCGACGAGATATTCACACTTAATTATCTGCCGCGGGTCGAAGAGCTGCGCAAATGAATGTATGGCGGCGGGGGGGGCGGCGCCTGCTGCCGCTCCTACTCCTTGGGGCGGTGGTGGGTGCAGCGGCGGCCGAGGAATACACTTTCGACTCGTCAGCATTTGAAAAGAAGCCCTACGAACTCGGCGGCTACGTGCAGCTCAAGCAGGAAGATTCGGGCCTGAACCGCACCGGCGCCTTCTACAAGCTGGGCAATCTCAACAAACCGCAAAGAGACGAGCTCGGCCGCACCACGGCAACGCTGGAGCTGTCCGGCAAGCTGCGGCAGGGCATCGGTACCTTCGATTTTCGCGCTCAATCCTACCTGCAGCGGGACCAACTCTCCCACGATCACGCCAACACCGTGTTCGAGGCGGCCTATTCGGTCAGAGCCAAGCCGGGCGTCACGGTGGAGGCGGGCAAGCGCGTGCTCCGGTGGGGCAAGGGCTACGCCTGGAACCCGATCGGTTTCGTCGAACGGACCAAGGATGCGAACGATCCTGATCTCGCCCGCGAAGGCTACTGGATGGCGAATAGCGATCTGATCATCAATCGCGACGGGGCGCTGAAAACCATTGCCTTCACACCGGTGCTGCTGCCGGTGGGCGGTGAGGTCAACAGCGAATTCGGAGCGGCCACTCATCTGAATCCCGGTGGCAAGCTCTACCTGCTGTATCGGGACACCGACATCGACTTTGCGTGGCAGGGCAAGGGCAGCCGTCCCGCGCGCTTCGGCATGGATTTCTCAAAAAACATCGCGTCGAATTTTGAAATTCACGGAGAGTGGGCGCGCATTCAGCAGTACACGCGTCCGGTGACGAATGCGACGGGCATCGTGACGAACCAGCGCGCGAACGCCACCAGTTATCTGCTGGGGCTGCGCTATCTCACCGAGGGCAATACCACGTACATCGCGGAATATTATCGCAACGGCACCGGCTACTCCGATTCGGAAAACCGGCAGTTCTATCAACTGGTCGACAACGCCTTCACGAGCGGCAGCAGCGCCCTGCTGCAGAAGGCCCTTTCTCTGAGCCAGGGCAGCTATGGCCGTCCCAATGCGGGCAGGGATTACCTCTACTTCCGCGCACAGCAGAAGGATGCGTTCGGCATCCTCTACTTCCAGCCTTCGGTCACGGCGATGATGAACTGGCAGGACCGCAGCTATCAGGTGACACCGGAGTTGCTCTACACTGGCGTCAACAACCTTGAGCTGCGCCTGCGGTTTTTCACGCTGCACGGCGGGGCGGCGACCGATTTCGGCGAGAAGCAGAATTCCAGAAAGCTCGAGCTCTACGGACGCTTTTACTTCTGAGGATCAAGCGCACACAATGCGCCGGGCATCTTTGCCATTTATCGTCCCGGAACAAGGGGTATCAAATGAAGTCACAGCGCAAGCTGAAATGGCTGGCCATTGCCGCCATCGTCTTTGGCGTCCTGAGCGTGCTCAGCGGCGGCCGGGCATTGTTCGGCAATGTGGAAGCGCGCGCCATCTTTGGCAACATCGTGTCATTCGTCCTCTGGTTCAATTTCATGGCCGGCTTTGTCTATGTGCTGGCCGGGGCCGCGCTGCTGGGCGCCAAACGCTGGGCACCCGCTGTCGCATGGTTTCTGGCATTGTCGACCGTCCTCGTCTCCCTGGCATTCATCATCCACGTTGCCACGGGCGGAGCCTACGAGATGCGCACCGTCGGCGCTCTGGGAATTCGTTCGTTGTTCTGGATCGCCGTCGCGCTGGTCGCCCGGCGCGCAGTGCAACCATCATCGGATCGGTGCGGCCCGCGATGAGCCGCATTGTTAAACCGTCGCCACGCCTGTGTTTCGCCGGCCCTAGCCGCGCTTTAGATACACTTTGACGAAGCTGCTTTTAAGTTCCTCTCCCTTGGCAGCCAACTGATCGCTGCGCGCTGCGGTCGCCAGCCCGAAGAGATCGTCCAGGTTCTTCCTGATTGCCTGAATTTCCGCATCGTTGGTCTCCGCCTCGACCACTTTCAGCTTTTCGCTGACCTGCGGATAGAGTGCGATGAGCTTGCCGTTGTTCCTGGCATTGGCCGCATCGAGCATCAGTTCCATCGCATCGTGAAAATCCACGAGGGCGATCGCTAGCATCGAGAAACCATTGCGCTTGAACATGTCTTGAAATACCGGCCGCACCTTTTCCAGGTCCAGGTGCGCCTGGTGCAGGTCGCCACTGCGGACGAGGTCGTTTACGCGGGTGAGCATGGCGGCGACGCGCGCCAGATCTGAATTGAGCTGCTGATCGTTCTTCAGCGCATAGGGGTGATAGGCCGAATACTTTTGCTGGAAACTTTGGTACGCCGGCAGCAGGCTCTCGTAATTGGCGACGGCTTTTTCGCGCTCGTTCTTGCCGGTCAGGAACAAGGTCTGCTTGTAGTAGTTGTTCATGGCGTTGAAGTCCTCCAGGAACAGCTTGCTCGTCAGGAAGCTGCTTGCGTATCCGCCCCCGGCGGCCACCGCGATTAGCAGCGCCGCAGCGATGGCCACCGTGGTTGTGCCCGGTGCGCTGCTGCGATCCGTGCCGATGCCGATGAGCCGGTATAGCGGACAGAACCTGATCAAGGCTGTGACGAGCAATACTGCGCCAGCCGCGTACGCGGCAATCTGCCAACCTCCGCCGAGCCAGAAATATGCCAATTCAATCAGAATCACGCCCAGCAGTGCGCGCACTACCCGATCCAGTGTATTTATATTGCTCATGACAGCTCCTTCGACGTTAAACATTGCTCGATTCCGATGTCCGGCACTGCGACGCGGGGGGAAGCGCTAATAAGAGACCCCGCGTCAAGCTGACGCGTCCTGCGCCAACCAAAATGCCGCATGGACAGGAGCCAGTCTACGCGGGCGATGTATCGGGATTATTTCAAAATGTAGCCCCGAAGCAGGGCATAACGATGACATGCCTGCCGGCGCGCTACTGGACTGAGTTGACGGGAGAAAGTTACGCACGACCGGATCACGGCCGTGCGTACGTGCAAGTGTGAGGGCGCTACTCTTCGCGGATGCCCGCATTCCTGATGATCTTGCCCATCGCTGAGATCTCTGCCTTCATCGCCGCAGTGAGCTGTTCCGGAGAGCTTGCAACCAACTCGACGCCTGCGTTGAGCAGACGCTGTTTCGAATCTGCCGTCTTCAGAAAGCGCACCGTCTCCTGATTCAGGCGGGTGATGATGGCAGCGGGCGTTTTTGCCGGCGCGAACAGGGCGAAGGTCGCGTCCAGGTTGTAGCCGGGCAAGCCGGAAGAGGCGATCGTCGGCAACTGGGGGAATAGTTCCGAGCGCTGCATGCTGGTGACGGCGAGCGCTTTCAGGCGCTTTGCATTCAGATGCGGCAGCGCCAAGGCTCCGCTGCCGAAGGTGATCTGCACGTGTCCGGCGCTCACGTCGTTGAAGGCGGGCGCCGCGCCCTTGTAGTTGATGCGCACGATCTTGATGCCCGCCATACTCGCGAAGAGTTCGCCCGCGAGGTGCGATGCCGAGCCGGTTCCCGAAGTGGCGTAGTTGAGCTGGCCCGGTTTCGCCTTCGCCAGCGCGACCAGCTCGCGTGCGTCCTTGACGGGCAGCGATGGGTGCACCACCAGCAGCGTCGGCGAGCTTGCGGCGAGCGTGATCGGCGCGAAGTCGCGTAGCGCATCGTAGGGCGTCTTGTCGGGATCGCGCATCAAGGGCGCCACCCAGATCGTGCTGCCGTAAAAGAGCAGGGTGTAGCCGTCGGGCGCTGCCTTCGCCAGCATTTCGCCGGGGATGATGCCGCCGGCGCCGCCGCGGTTATCGGACACGACCTGCTGGCCGAGGGGTTCTGAGATTCCCAGTGTGATCATGCGGCCGACGAAATCGGCGGTGCCGCCTACGCCAGACGAGATCATGCGTATCGCCTTGGTGGGATAAGGCGCAGCCGTCTGCGCGTGCGCCGTGGTGGCGCACACCAGCATACAGAGGGCTGCAGTGCAGCGCAGATTGCGACGAAAGAGCGGCAACGACATGAGGTCCTCCCGGCGGTTTCGGTGGTGTGCTGTCTTGCGCTTAGAGCGGACGGTCGTATCCAGGCCGCACCCGCGCATCGATGACGCAGGGGCCGCCTTTGGCTGCGGCAGCGAGTCCTTCCTCGACGGCGCTATTCAGCTGCGCCGGATCTGTGATCGGGCCGATGCCGTGCGCGCCCTGCGAGCGCGCCATGGCGGCGAGATCGACGTCGGGCGTGTTGATCTGCTGGCCGATCCAGCGGTTCTCTTCAGGGCGTCCGCGATGCACCGCCATCTTTCCCTGATGCCGCTCGTCGTTATAGAACGAGCGGTTGTTGCAGACCACGAACAGGCACGGGATCTGATAATGCGCAGCCGTCCACAATGCGGTGTTACCCATTAGGAAGTCGCCATCGCCGAGCACGGCGATGGGGATGCGGCCGCTGCCTTTGAGCGCGAGCCCGGCGCCCACGGTCATGCCGGGAGCGGAGCCGACGCCAGCGCCGCCGTCATGCCCGATGTAATCGAGCGGATGCCGGAAATGCGCGTAGTTGCCGTTCCAGCCCAGCGTGAAGCGCGTATAGCAGACGTCGGCGCCGCGGGTCGCGCTCTCGAGCGCCGCACCCAGGCCGCGCAAGGTCACCGCATCGGTGGGCACCGGCGGCAGCTCCGCGCGTTTTGGCAGTTCGACGCTCGCCTTGCGCGCAGAGCACGCTTCGAGCAGCATGGGCACGGCTGAATCGGATTCGCACAGCATGAACACATCGGCCGGCGCCAGCGCCTGATGGTCTGCACTCCAGCCGCGATGATTGTGCTGATCGCAGGAGACGTTGATCACCTTGGCCGTCACCGGGCTGTCGCCCAACGCCTGCTTGAAGGTGCCGGCAAGATCCAGCCAGTCGAGCGCCAGCACGACGTCGGCGGCGGCGATCAGCTCGCGCGCAGCTTTCGGTTGTCCCTGGAACGGCGCGATGGGATGCAAACGATGATCGGTGGGAAAAGCCGCGCCGAGCTTGATGCTCGTGAGCACCGGAGCGTCGAGCTTTTCGGCCAGCGCCACGCGCAAGTTCCACGCGTCCATGCTGCGCGAGCAGCGGCCGGCCAGAATCACCGGGCGCTTGGCTTTGGACAGCAGGGCTGCCGCCTGTGCAATGAGTTCGCGTGCCGGCGCTACCGCGGGCGCCGGCTTGTAGCGTGCAGGATCCGGAATGGGCGGCATCGCATCCATTTCCATTTCCTGCAGCGTCACATCGAAATTGATGTAGACCGGACCGCGCGGCGCCGTCTGCGCAATCTGTGCGCCCCGCAGCAGAGCTTCCATCGCCGCCACCGGCGAGCCTGGCTGATTGTCCCATTTGGTGAAGTTGCGGATCAGTCCGCCCTGATCCGAACTCGTGTGTATCCAGTCGATCCACGGCCTGCGCTTGGCCGCATCCCACGGGCCGGTACCGCCGAGAATCATGATCGGCGCGCGGTCTACCCATGCGTTGTAGATCGCCATCGGCGAGCGCAAGAGGCCGATGTTCGCGTGCACGGCGGCTGCGATCATGCGGTCCGTGACCTTGGCATATCCATGCGCCACCGCGACTGCGGTCTCTTCGTGGATATTGAGAATCATCTGCGGCGCCCGGTTGCCCAGGTAATTTACGATGCTGTCATGCAGCCCGCGGTAGCTCGAGCCGGGCACCAGCGAGACATACGGGATCTCCAGTTCGCTCAGCATCGCGGCAATGGCGTCGCTGCCCCAGAAACGATTGCTCTCGCGCGCCGGAACCGGCGTGTCATGTACGATGAAGCTCGCTGCAGGTGCTTTTCTGCTCACGGTATTCCTTTGGGTTCTGGATGACGGCGGTGAAGCGGGGGGATTATATACAATCATAATGCGAATGCAACGCAGCCGTCTTTAGACGAGCGCTTTACGGTTGCGCGATGCGCAAACCAAGAAAGCGGGGCGGTAGTGCGGGTTGCGGAACAACCGCCGGCATCACCCTGAATTCGCGACGACGGGCCGGCGCAATCCAGTGCACAGGGGTTGATGCAATCAACCCCTGTGCACTTTGCGGAATAGGTGTAAAGAGTACGCTACGCTTTTTCAGGTATCAGCAGATCGGCGCATGCGCCGGCGACGCCTTGAACGGGTTCGGTGCTGCCGGACATGGTTGCCCAGCCGCTCTTGGACAGGACGTCTCCTCTGGACCAACGCTCCGTCTTTTCAAGCGCCGCGATGCGAACGGGAAGATCTTTGGCGCTTCTGAACTGAGCATTGCAGATCTGAGCATACGCGGCGACCACGGCAACCTCCGCCTGCTTTTTGCCGGCTTTGTCCGCTTGGCTATTCAACTTCCAGCCCATTGCGCCAAAGCCCGCCCATGAAATGAGCACAGCCCCCGCCAGCGCGCCCAGCAGATGCGCCTTCGTTTTTTCCGTCAGTATCGGTAACTTGAAATTCATTAGACACCTCTCGAGTAGGAAGGGAAAACCCTCCGAACCTCAGGCTAAGGTTAAAAACCGTCGGGCGTCTGTGCGGTAGCATACATAAGAATCCTCGCCGCGGGCTAATCGACGTGGATGTTCGCGTCCTTGACCAGTTTGGTCATGGTTGCCATATCCTTGATCATGGCCTGCGTCAGTTGTTGTGGCGTGCTGCCCACGCTCTCCACGCCCGTATTGAAGAAGTTCTGTTTCACCTCCGGCCGCGTCAGCACTTTCACGATCTCCTGGTTGAGGCGGCCGATGACGGCTTCCGGCGTTTTGGCCGGCGCGAGCACCGCGGTAATCGAAACGGACTCGTACCCGGGCAGCCCGGACTCGGAGATGGTCGGCAGTCCGGGCGCGAGCGCAGAGCGTTCGGCGCTCGTCACTGCCACTGACCGCAAGCGCCCGGTTTTCAGGTGCTGTGCCACCACTCCCGTGACCGGGAACATGAACTGAACTTCGCCGGCGATCAGGTCGTTGAGCGCCGGCGTGGCGTTCTTGTAGCCGATGCGCACGATGTTTACGTGCGACATGGTCCGGAAGAGTTCGCCGGCAAGGTGATTGACCGACCCGGTTGCCCCGGAAGCATAATTGAGTTGACCCGGATGCGCCTTGGCGATTGCGATCAGTTCGCGCACGGACTTGACGGGCAGCGACGGGTGCACGACCAGCAGCAGCGGCGACAGCGCCGCCAGGGTCACGGAAGCGAATTCCTTCAGCGGATCGTAAGTCTTCCCCTGCAGGATCGGAAAGATCCACAGGATGCCGCCCGACACCAGCAGTGTATGGCCGTCCGGCGGCGCATTGGTGACAAGCTCCGACGCGATCACCCCGTTCGCGCGGTTGTCGACGATCACCGACTGGCCCAGCGGAGCAGTGATACCCTGCGCGATGATGCGCGAGGTGATGTCGAATGACGTGCCGGCGCCATTGGTGACGATGCGTATCAGCTTGCTGGGAAAATTCTGGGCGGAGGCCAGGTTCACGCTGGCGGCGACGGCGGCTGCCATGAAGACATTTATGATCCGTGCAGTCGGCATGCAGTGCTCCTCGGCGTTGGGTGTGGCGACGATACTCGGTCCGCATGGGTGCGCTCTGGTAAATCAGCGTCTGCTCAATTCGGGCCGGTTTGCAGTTCCGATCATATTCCTGTCGTGATTGCGGATCAAATTGGACAGTGATTGGCAGACGCAGTCAGTGGGCATTGCATACGCATGACTTAGTAGGGCGGGTCACACCCGCCATTCAGACGTTACGATGGCGAGACTATTGCTCTTCTATTGACGCGCACGATGGCAGGTGTGACCCGCCCTACAATATCAATGACTCTCGCTGGGGCTGCGGCTAGCTATTTATTAATTTGCTGATTGAGCCCATCAGTGCGAGTCGACCATCGTATGCAAATCGGGTATTCTTGCGCCTATAAAATCGGCCGCGCTCTCAGAGGACGCCGCCGGGTTCGCGCGCTCAGGTCCTTCCTCATTCTCGATGAACAGAAACGGCCTGTGCTGCAATCACGAATAGGGGAGATGAAGATGGCGGAAACGACGATGGCAGAAAGGCTTGCCCGCTGGGTGGTCGATCTGCGTTACGAGGATCTGTCTGCGGACGCATTGTTTCACGCCAAGCGCTGCATGCTCGACACGCTGGGCACGCAGATTCGCGGCGCCACTCTGCCGTGGATACAACCGGTATACCGCTATATCAAAACTCTGGGCGGCGACGGCGCGACCGTCACCTACCACGGAGACCGGCTGAGCGTACCCTACGCAGCTTATGTGAACTCGACCTTCTGCTACAGCTGCGAGCTGCAGCACCACGGCTCGTACGGCAGCGCGCATACGGGCGTGACGGTCATCCCGACAGTGCAGGCCCTGGCGGAGCAGTTGGGCTCCAGCGGCCGCGATGTGATCACCGCGATGGCTGCCGGCTACGAAGTGCAGGGCCGGCTGGGCGCGCCTCTGTTCGTGCCGTTGTTCAAGAGGTTCTTTCATCCGCAGGGCGTGCTCGGCGTGTTCAGCGCCGCCGCTGCCGCCGGCCATCTGCTCAAGCTGAGCGCGGAGCAGCAGGCACACGCATTCGCCATCGCCGGCAGCAGCGCTTCGACGGTGCTCGAATACGACCAGGCAGGGGGCGAAGTCAAACGCATACACGGAGCGATCGCCGCCCGCAGCGGCATCCAGGCGGCGTGTCTTGCGAAGGAAGGGCTGACCGGGCCGCTCAGCATTTTCGAGGGGCACCACGGCATCTTCGCGGCGTTCGGCGGCTGCGAGGTGAACCCAGATGAAGTGCTCGCAGGCCTGGGCAAGCCGTATTGCATCGAGCTGACGCGCTACCGCATCTATTCCACCGTGGCCGCCTGTCATCCCACGCTCGATGTCGTGAACGATCTCGTGGCGGCGCACCGCATCGACTACCGCGACGTGGAAAGCATCGAGGTCGGCATGCCCGAAATGTCGGCGCACCATGTCACCAGCATCAAGCGGCCGCACGACGCGATGAGCGCGCAGGCGTGCCTGCCGTACAGCATCGGCGTGCTGCTGGTGAAGGGCGACAACAGCCTCGAGCGTTACATCGATGCCGAGCTGCGCAGCAACGTCGAGGTGCTCGCGATCGCCGACAAGGTGCGCGTTTCTCCTCTGTCGGATCCGCGCTCGCCGCGTTTCACCCGCGTGCAGATCAAGCTCAAGGGCGGGCGCGTCGTGGCAGACGAGACCACGGACTATCGCGGCACGGAATCCAAGCCTTTCACCGATGAGGTGATGGAAAACAAGTTCCGGACGCTCGCCGGCGTGCTGCTGCCCAAAGAACGGCTGGACAAAATCGTGAGCGCCGTAGCGCACCTGGATGAGTTGTCCTCGATGTCGCAACTCGTCCCGCTGCTGATCAAAGCCTGAGCCTGCACTCGAATCGATGGCAATAAACGGATCACCGAACGGCGGCAGCGCTTATCCCGCCAAGCCGATCAGTATCATCACCTCCGGCGCCGGCGGTAGTGCTGATCTCGCGGCGTGCGTGCTGGCGCGGGAGCTCACGTTGAGTCTGCGGCAGCAGGTGACGGTGGACAATCGAGCCAGTGCAATCATCCCCATCGATGCCGTGGCCGCGGCAACGCCCGACGGCTACACGCTGCTGGTATCCGGTGGCGCGCTGTGGATCGGGCCGGTCTTGCAGAATAGTCCAGGCCGCGATGTGTTCAGGAATTTCGTGCCCATCACGCTCGCGACCAGCGCGCCGAATATTCTCGCCGTGCATCCCTCGCTGCCGGTCGATTCGGTCGCGGAGTTGATCGCGTACGCAAGAGCGCATCCGGGTCAAATCGTCTATCCCGCGGGCGTCACGGGCTCGTCGTCGCATATTGCGGGCGAGCTCTTCAATCTCATGGCGGGCGTGGGCATCGTGCGCGCCGGCTACGCGAGTACGGGGCGGGTCGTCGACGAGTTGATCAGCGGCACAGTGCAGCTGATGTTCGGCCTCTCGAGCGTGATCGCTCCCTATTTGGGCACGGGTAAAGTGAGAGCGCTCGCCGTCACCAGCGCGCAGCCATCGGCAGTGGCGCCCGGTCTGCCTACGGTCGCCGCAGCGGGCCTGCCGGGTTACGAATCGGAGACGATGATCGGCCTGTTCGCTCCTGCGGGAACGCCCAGCCCCATCGTCGAGACGCTGAACCGCGAATGCGTGCGCATCCTGCGCAGACCGGAGATCAGAGACGAGATACGCAGCGCCGGCATGGACAGCGTCGGCAACACATCCGCGGAGTTTGCCGATTGTCTGAGATCAGAACTCGCGCGGCTGGAAAAGCTGCGCGATCGTATCAAAGCATAGGGGTATAGGAAATGGGAAAACTGGACGGAAAGGTTGCGATTCTCACTGGCGCGGGATCCGGCATTGCCAGGGCCAGCGCGCTATTGTTTGCGCGCGAAGGCGCAAAGGTTGCGATCGCAGAGATCAATGCCGAAGCGGGCCGTGCCGCCGAGAGCGAGATCCGCAAGGCGGGCGGCGATGCACTGTTCATTGAAACCGATGTCACGCAGGAGGCCAGCGTCAAAGCGGCGATCGCTGCGACGGTAGCAAAATTCGGCCGGCTCGACGTACTGATGAATTGCGCGGGCGGCACGCTCTCTGAGGACGTGCCGGTACACGAAATGGACCTCGCGGTGTGGCAGCGCACGATCGCGCTCAATCTGCTGCACCCATTCCTGGTTTGCCGCTATGGCATTCCGCACCTGATCAAGGCGGGCGGAGGAACGATCGTCAACGTCGTCTCTCACGTCGGGCTCATGGGCTCGGCAAGGCCGGCGTATGCGGCCGCCAAGGGCGGCATCATGTCATTCACCAAGACCTTGGCCGCGCAATACGTGGATTACGGCATCCGCGCCAATGCGGTTGCGCCGGGCTCCGTGCCCAGGGCCAGGAAGGGCAAAGACCGCGAGGGCATGCTGTCCGCCAAGCCGGGGTTGGCATCGCGTATGCGCATCGTTGCGCAAAAACTGTATCCGTTTTCCATCGGCAAACCCGAGGACATCGCCGCCGTCGTTTTATTCCTCGCGTGCGACGATTCAAGGATGATCACCGGAACGACAGTAGCGGCCGATGGCGGGCGTTCTTCCTATATCAAGATGTACGCACCCGAAGGCGTGACACTCGCGTTGCTGGGAGATGACGCCGAAGTTTAGCGGGCGGTGAACGCGGATTTAGAATTGTAGGGCGGGTCACACCCGCCGCTGCGCAGTGTAATTAGATGGCGATGCAAAAAGCGGTGGCATGGCGGGTGTGACCCGCCCTACATCGCTACTCAGCGTGCAGGCCGATTTTCTTGATCATTGATCCGACACCGTTCATTTCGGATTGCATCGTCTGCGTCAGGTTTTCGGGCGAGCCTCCGACGGGCTGCGAGCCGGCTTTCAGGAACGCCTCAGCGGTCTCCGGCCGCTCGAGCAGTTGCGTGATTTCCGTGTTCAGCCGCTTGATGATGGCTGCGGGCGTTTTGGCGGGTGCAAACACTCCCGTCCGCGAAACCACCTCATATCCGGGCAGGCCCGAGGCGGCCACGGTAGGCACGCCGGGAAACAGCAGTGAGGGTTGAGCGCTCGTCACCGCCATCGTTTTCAATCTGCCGGCAGCGACATGCGGCATCACCGAGCCTGCGTTTGCAAACATCATCTGCACTTCTCCGCCAAGCAGGCCATTGACTGCGGGCGCTGTGCCGCGATAGGTGATGCGCACGATCTTGACGCCGGCCATGGCAATGAACAATTCCGCCGAGAGATGGGATGGGCCGCCCGACGGGCCAGAAGAGAAATTCAGCGCCCCGGGTTTGGCCTTGGCCATGGCGAGCACGTCGCTCACGGTCCTGGCCGTCAACGTGGGATGCGCCACCAGCACCAGCGGCGTCATGTTGACCAGCGTAATCGGCGAAAAATCCCGCAGTGCATCCCAGGACACCTTGTCGCGCATGTAGGGCAGCAGCCAAAGCGTGCTGCCGGTGAGCAGCAGGGTGTAACCGTCGGACGGCGCCTTGCCCACGTTCTCAATGGCGATGACACCGCTGCCGCCGCGGTTTTCCACGATCACGGACTGCACCAGCCGGTTGGTGAGGCCCAGCGCGATCAGGCGCGCCAGAAAATCACTGCCGCCACCGACCTCTGAGGTCACGATGCGAACTGGTTTATTCGGATAGGTCTGGCCGTATGCAATGCCAGCGTTGAGCGCGATCATTGCGGCCGCTATCACGCCGCCCAAATATCTTAATCCACTCATCACCGCTCCTTCTCAAGCTATTCTCTGACAGGCCGTGCGCGATGTTGCACAAGCGCGCACTGCACCCATGAGTTTCGCGAAGTCTACGCGAATACCCTGAGCGCTCCAACTACTCGCGGAGTGGGGCGCGCGGACTCGTTACTGGCGAAGCCAGCGGTTTGCGGGAAGCGCGCCAGTGCACTCGCTCCCGCCCCGGATCGCTACGCGAACGCCGTGTCGCGAGGGCGCGCGGACTCGTTACTGGCGA
>CAIVHG010000108.1 GCA_903905655.1 uncultured beta proteobacterium
GACCGGCAGCAGCAGCTGCTTGTTGACCCACATCTTGAGCTTGTCATAGGCGACTTCACCGGTCTTCGCCTTGAGCGAAAGCACGTACGCATCCCCCTGCTCTTCGGCGGCCTCTACCTTGTATTCCGCGCTGTAATCGATGCGCAGGATGTCGGCGTTGTTGAAGATGCTGCCCGTCACGGATTGCAGGCTGGTGATGCGGATCGGCCGCCCCACGTCCTTCATATAGAGCCACATGTTGTCTTCCAGGCGCAACGTAACGCGGCCCTTGTCGCTCGCAGGTGAGAGAAACAGCGCGATGACCTTGTCACGGCCTTTCTTGATCGTATAAAGGACGTATTCCTTCTTGCTGCCGTCGGGCTGCACGTCCATGATCTTGCGGTAAGCCTCGTACGATTCCGGCTCCAGGTTGCGATCGACTTTCTGCAGAATCTGCACGCCGTCAATCGCCAGCGCCGGCACCGCCATCAGCCACAACACCAGGAACAGCAGTTTTTTGGTCATAGTCTTTCCCGAATGATTAAACATGGCCGAGCGCCTTGACCGGATCCATGCGCGAAGCTTTCCACGCTGGCTGCAGGCTGGCCAGCAACGCGATCAGCACGACGGTGCCGGCAATGATCGCGATGTCCGCGGCGCTGATCGCCGGCGAGAGCAGCAAGCCCTGCTGCTGGCCGAAGTTGAACTTGATCTTCCATATATTCAGCGCATAGATCACCGCGAGGCTGATCACGGTTCCGAGCGCCGTTCCGCCCACGCCGAGCACCAGCCCCTCGGTGAGAAACAATGAAAGTATTCGGCGCGGCGGCGTGCCGATTGCGGAGATCATTCCGATCTCGCGGATGCGCTCGTAGACCGCCATGACCATCACGTTCATGACGCTGATGAGCACGATCGAAACCAGCATGATCTTGATGAATACCGTGAGCACGTCGATCATGTTGGCGATATTGGAAAATGGCGACAGCGAGGCCCAGGTATGCACTTCCAGCACCGGTTTGTTCTCCTTGTTGAGCATGCCGGAAAGCTCCTGGTTCAGCTTGGCGTAGGCCTGCTCCAGCTGTGCAGGGTCTTTGAGGCGTATGGCAATCTCGCTGATCTCCGGTTGCGCCATCCGCAGCAGCGTCCGTGCGTCATCGATGTGTATGTAGCCGTCGCGGCCGCTCGGGCCGGTGATGCTTTCCATGATTGCCCTGACCAGGAAGGTCTTGGCATTGACTGATCCGTCGCGATTGGTGGCGACCAGCACGATGGTGTCGCCCACCTTCACCTTCATGCCACGGGCAAGCAGCGTCGGTATGAGTATCTCGCCCGGCTTCAGGACCGCACCTTCCTTGCTTCCATCAATTATCCGGCCAGGCAGCAGCGGTGTGGCCGCGATTTCCTTTTGCGGGTCGATGCCGTTGATGCGAATGCTCGCCGTCTCGGTGAAATTGCTGAACATGGCGCCCAGCTTGACGCGCTCCGAATAGGCCTCGACTTCGTCCATTGATCCCAGCACCTGCTCGATCTTCTTCACCATCTGCGGCTGCATGTTAAGGTTCAGCGGCAGCGTGTCGATCGAGGCAACATAGCCCTTGCGGTGCACCTCGAGGTGGCCCAGCACGGCATCGGTGAACTGGCTGATCATCATGGCCTTGAAGGAGCCCGCGGTTGCGATGAACAGCAGCACCGCAACGATCCCCAAGGTAATCAGCGTGGAAGTCAGCAAGGTGCGCCTGCGAAAGCGCGCGAGGTTTCTTACGGCGATCTTCAAGAGATTAAGCATGGGCGGCCTCCGATTTCAGTGAGGGTGCACGAAGCTTGCCGTCTTCGAGCGTGTAGACGACTTCGGCTTCCCCCATGATCTTGGGATCGTGCGTGGAGAACACGAAAGTCGTGCCCAGCTCGTCGCGCATTTTTTTCATCAGTTCGATGACGCGGTAGGCAGTATCGTGGTCGAGATTGGCGGTGGGTTCATCGGCCAGCACCAGCTGGGCATTGGTTGCCAGAGCGCGGGCGACGGCGACGCGCTGTTTCTGTCCGCCCGAGATCTGGTCCGGGCGCTTGCCGGCCTGCGCCGACATGCCGACCGCATCGAGCAGGCGCATGACCTGTTTGCGCCGCGTCTGCTCCGGCCAGTCCTGCACCATGATGAGCGGGTACTCGACGTTCTCGTAAACCGTGAGGATCGGTATCAGGTTGAAATCCTGAAACACGAAGCCGATGTGCTGGCCGCGGAAATTGGCCGCGCTGCGCCGGTTCAGCGTGCTGACGTCGGTGTCGAGCACGCTCAGTCTGCCGCCCGTCGGATGATCCAGGCAGCCGATCATGTTGAGCAGCGTGCTCTTGCCGCTGCCCGAAGGACCGACGAAGGCGACGAACGATTTTGCATTGATCGTGAAATCGACGCCCTTGACCGCAGGCACTTCCACCTCCCCGGTCACATAGGTCTTGGTGAGTCCTTGCGCGCGTATCAGCGTCATGGTGTCAGGCTCCCGCTAAATTCGGTTGTCAGGCAATCGGCATGCTATTTGGCTGCCGGCCCGAAATAAGGACCATAGCCGGCGCGCGGGCCGCGGGTCTCAGGCAGAGTGATGCCTTTCTCCTTGGCGCGCTTCTGCATCTCCGCGCGGGTCGCATCGGCGATCTTCTGCCGCTCTTCAGGCGTCGCGGCATTGCGCATCTTGTTGATGGTTGCCGTATGCTCTTCGGGCGTCATCAATTGCTGCATCGCTGCTGCTCCCGGAATGCCTGCGCCCGCCCCACCCGGCCCCATGCCACTGCGCATTCCCATCGGGCCCATGCCACCCATCATCCCCGACCCCATGCCGCCGCGCATTCCCCTCGGCCCCATGCCACCCATCATCCCGGGCCCCATACCACCGCGCATTCCCATCGGCCCCATGCCGCCCATCGCACCTGGCCCCATACCACCGCGCATTCCCATCGGCCCCATGCCGCCCATCGCACCTGGCCCCATACCGCCGTGCATGGCCATCGGGCCCATGCCCGCACCCATGCCGCCCGGATGCGCATGCGCGACAGCAACCGCCAGACCGAGGCTGAGTGAACCAATCAAACCAATTGCAATTTTGTGAGTGCGTTTCATGATCGATCTCCAGTTAGATTTTCGAATTCGTTTCAGCTGCCATCTTGATAAAAGCCATTTCGGCATGAGCAATTAGAGCACGCTGATGTATTGCGTCTGTGTCAGGCAAGGCCATTCTTGTATCGCAGTCTGTCAGCGGATGGGATTGACACACTGCGATACAATTCTTTGGCAGTGAAGTTATCCGGATGACCCTACACAGCGGCGCTGACGGACCAGGATCACAACCGATCGTCGATCAGGGCAGGGGAATGCAGCCATTCTCATTCACATTTGCTGAACGTATTTTGATTCGGGTCAAGCCGGGAGAACTGCTGGGAACAGAGAATTGAATCGAGCGCGGCCAACGATGGACACCCATGAGATTAAGCTTTGATCCTGGCGCCCGGTGCATCTCCCCGATGCTGACAGTGTGGCGCATGCTCGGCGTGCTGGCCGCCATCCTCGTCACGGGCTGTGCGTCCGTCCGTTTCGACGTGCCGCGCCCGCCCTCTCACGCCATCGAGCAACCGCAGGACACTTCACTCGGGCGCAGCTACGCTGCGCAGCTTGCGGCAGCGCCTGGCGAGTCCGGCTTTCATTGGATCGTGTCCGGGCAAGAGGCGTTTCGCGCCAGGGCGGCCTTGGCGGAATCTGCGGAGCGCACGCTGGACCTGCAGTATTACATCGTCGCGGAGGACGCTACCGGGACCCTGTTGCTCTACCGGGCACTGCTTGCGGCGCAGCGCGGCGTGCGCGTGCGTCTGCTAATCGACGACATGTATGCGGTGGGCCGCGATTTCGATCTCGCTACCCTGGCGGCGCATCCGAACGTCCAGGTGCGAGTGTTTAACCCTTTCCTCCACCGCGGTCCGCTCGGCATCTTCCGGCTGCTCGAATACTTTGGCGACAGCACACGCCTCAACCAGCGCATGCACAACAAGCTGTGGATCGCCGACAATGCGGTCGCAATCATGGGCGGGCGCAATCTGGGTGACGCGTACTTTCAGGTGCGTGGAGTAGACGATTTTGCAGACCTCGACGTACTTGCCGCCGGGCCTATCGTGGCGGAGGTCTCGCGCAGCTTCGACGATTACTGGAACAGCGAGCATGCGGTGCCGATCCAGGAGTTTCTAGGTGACCAGCCGGACACCGCGCAGCTGGACCTGATCATGTCGCAGATGACGGCGCGGGCGGAGCGCTTCCGTGAAACGAAATACGCCCAAACACTGCGCGCTACAGAACTCGGGCCCCTGGTGCGCAGCGGCGAGTTCCCGCTCATTCCGGCACGCGCGGGCGTTCTCTACGACACGCCCGCACAAGCCCAGGCAAAGTCCGCGGATCAACCGGGCCAGATATTTTCTGCCGTGCGCACCGCCATTGAAAACGCACAGCAGGAGGTGCTGCTGATTTCGCCTTATTTCATTCCGAGCGAGCGCGGCATGAGGGTGCTGTGCGCCCTCACTAGTCGCGGGGTGCGCGTGAGCGTGCTCACCAATTCCCTGGCATCCACGGACGTTCCGGTCGTGCACGCGGGCTACGCACGCTACCGGCCGCAGTTGCTCGCGTGCGGAGTGACGTTGCACGAACTGCGGCCGCGCAGCACGCGCTCCAGCGGTGCGCGCCTGGGATTGTCCTCGGGCGCCAGCCTGCACACCAAGGCGATTCTGGTGGACCGCAAAATCGCTTTCGTCGGCTCCATGAACCTCGATCCGCGCTCACGGCTGTCGAATTCCGAGGTCTCGTTGATGATAGAGAGCGCGCTGCTGGGCGCACAGCTCGGCACATTGTTCGAGGAAGGCACCGCGCTCGATCAAGCGTTTCGTGTGGAGTTGGCCGCACCGGACACCGGGCATGCGACGCTCGCCTGGACCGGTCTGGAAGATGGAAAACCAGTGCGCCACATCGACGAGCCGATGGCAAGCTGGTGGCAACGTGTCGTCTCCGGCATGCTAGGTGCCCTGGCGCCGGAGGAGTTGCTGTGACGGCCTCAGCAAAATAGAGTGTCTGCGCTATTCATGGGACTTCCGCGCTGCCGGATCGGCATTGGCGCCGCACCTGACATACCTGCCGAATTGTTGCACCAATGTTTGATATGTATCACTTTGCGTATATATGCATAGGCATATATTTGACCTCATGAATCATCAATCTGTATTCGACGTCATCGGCGACGCAACGCGCAGGCGCATATTCGCCCTGCTTGTCGCGGAGGGTGAGTTGTGCGTATGCGAATTGATGGCCGCGCTGGATGACATCCAGCCTAAGGTATCGCGGCATCTTTCAGTAATCCGGGACGCCGGTTTGGTAAGCGTGCGCCGCGAGGGAACCTGGATTTTCTATCGCCTTGCTCCGTCCCTGCCACGCTGGGTGCAGGATATTCTCAATACGCTGCGCGCAGACGCGGTGCCGGAACTGACCTCAGACCGTGCGCGCCTCAAGAAGATGCCTGGCCGACCGGCGCGCATTGCCGCCTGAAGGGCTCCTGTGACAACTACCACGGTCACCGCCCCTCCTCCCCGCCGCGCTCCCTGGGGCTGGGTAGCTCTGGCCGTCATCCTGTGGATTGCGGCATATGCGAATCTGACGCCGTTTGCCGACGCCGTGCTCGCGCTCACTGGGCTCCCCCCCCCAAACGCACCTCGGGGAAGCGCTGCATTTCTTTTTCTACGATATGCCCAAGGTACTGCTGTTGCTCACCGCCATCGTTTTCGTGATGGGCGTCGTGCACACCTTCATCTCGCCCGAGCGGACGCGGGCTTTTCTATCGAGCCGGCGACTGGGCGTTGGCAACGTGCTCGCGGCCACCCTGGGCATCGTCACGCCGTTCTGCTCCTGCTCTGCGGTGCCGCTATTCATCGGCTTCCTCTCGGCAGGTGTGCCGCTGGGCGTGACGTTTTCGTTTCTCATCGCCGCACCCATGGTGAACGAAGTTGCCCTCGCGCTTTTGTTCGGAATGTTCGGATGGAAAATTGCAGGCCTCTATTTGGTGATGGGACTTGCCGTCGCCATCGTTGCCGGACTCATTATCGGAAAGCTGGACATGGAACGGCATCTCGAAGACTGGGTCCGCGCTATCCAGGCCAGCAACGCTGCCGATGTCACGATACAACCGCCTTCCTGGGCTGAACGCATCGATGCCGGCGTCAGTCATGTCAGGGAGATCGTGGGCAAGGTGTGGCCCTACATTCTCGCCGGCATTGCGCTGGGCGCCGGCATACACGGCTATGTGCCCGAGGACTTCATGGCGGGCATCATGGGCAAGGACGCACCGTGGTGGTCAGTGCCCGCCGCAGTCGTGATCGGCGTGCCGATGTACTCCAACGCGGCCGGCATCATTCCAGTAGTGGAAGCCCTCATCGGCAAAGGAGCGGCGCTGGGAACGGTGCTCGCGTTCATGATGAGCGTGATCGCCCTGTCGCTGCCTGAAATGATCATCCTGCGCAAAGTGCTGAAGCTGCCACTGATCGCGACGTTTACAGGGGTAGTCGCGCTCGGAATTCTGATCGTCGGTTACGTTTTCAACACTGTACTGTAGGAGGTCAAGATGAAGAACGTGAAAGTTCTCGGCACCGGCTGCGCCAATTGCAAAAATACGATCAAGCTGATCGATGAAGTCGCCAAGGCCAAGGGAATAGAACTCACGCTCGAGAAAGTGGAGAGCATTCAGGACATCATGACCTATGGCGTCATGTCGACGCCGGGTGTGGTGATAGACGGCAAAGTCGTGCATGCCGGCGGCGTGCCAGCGCGCAGCAAGATCGAGGCGTGGTTCGCTAAGTAGCGCCCTTGGAGACGACGCTAGTGCCTAGCACGATCATGAATGATGCCTCAAATATGCCAGTCCAGTTTTGCCCGATCACCTCAGAGAGTCTCAATCGCGGCCGCACCTGCCGCAGCCTTATCCAGGATCGCCTGCGCATTCACTTCCAGCGCGATGGCGATGATCGAGCGATGATGAGCGCCCGGCAGCTCGTTGGGCCCTTCGCTGCGCAGCCGCTCGTCCACAGCGGCCTGCGTCAGGTCCTGCACGCAATGCCAGTCGGGGTTATCGAGCCGGAGGCGAAGACTGGAGGCCCGCTCGCCTGCCACTGTGCTGCTGCCGATAAAAACGCACGGCTTGCTAAAAAGGAATGAGGGTCTTCTTGCGGATGTAGCGCATGTGGCCGATGCTCGCGCCGGCACACAAGCTTACGCCCAGCCGAATGGGCGCAAGCATGATCGTGTCGCACTGCTGATAGTTGATGCCGGCCCGCCCACCTAATAAAAACTGCCGTCCACTCCGGGAAAGCGCCGGAAGCGCTTGCCAGTGCCCGGCAGGTTCAACCTCTGACAAGCTTGCCGTCGATGACTTTAACCTTATCTCCAACGACAAAAGCGGGCGCGCTGTCGAAAGTGAAACGGTGGGTGTTACCGTCGTCCATGCGCACGCTGACATGGTATTCCTTGGTGGCCTTCGCGCGCTTCTCGACTTCATTGCCAGCGAGCGCGCCGCCTGCTGCACCGACCACGGTGGCCACTGTATTGCCGCGGCCGGCACCCACCTGGTTGCCCAGCAACCCGCCGAGCACCGCGCCGCCCACTGCACCCAGCCCGCTGCCCGTCCCCTTGACGTCGACCACATCGATCAGTGCGATGACGCCGCATTCACTGCAGACGCGTACCGGTGTGGCCACCGGAGCAGGCGCTGGAGCCTGAGGCGGCGGCGGAGCATTCACCACGACCCGCTCCTGCGGCTTAGGCGCAGCTTCCGGCGTGTATTTTTGAGTGACCCGCGGCGCGGCCTTGTGCACCGGCGCTGGTGCCGCTTTCACTTTGGGTTCAACTTTCGCTTCACTCACCGGTGCCGGCGCGGCTTTCACTTCGGGCGCGGGTGCCGGCGCCGTCTTGGTCTCGGCCACAGTGATTGCCTCTTTCGAGGACTTTGAAGTTGGAATGACCCCGGTCATCACGCCGACCGCAACGGCACTGGCGACGATCACCGCGGCAGCCGCGGTCAGGATCAGGGGATGCATTTTAGTGTTTGCTTCAGACATAGCAGGCCTCCATTATTAAAACGCTACGCGCCCATGTGCGCGAGTCGCCACAATCAAAACTTCACAAACTGTTACATTCCTACGCTACAGATTCTCAGAGTCAGAAGAACTACTTCATAGCGGCGTGCAGGCAATGGCAACACGACGGCAAAAACAAAGCATCATGTTACTCTGCCTTGATGCCGGCTTCCCCGATCACTTTGCCCATGCGCGCCATTTCCGATTTCATCGCCGTATCCAGCTCTTCCGCAGAAGTGCCGACGGTCTCCAGTCCGTATTTCAGGAATTTTTCTTTGACCTCATGCCTGCTCAGGGACTGAACGATCTCACGGTTCAACCGGTTGACGACCGATGCAGGAGTTTTGGCGGGAGCGAATATCGCTTGCGTCGATGTCGCTTCGTAGCCGGGCACGCCGGAGGCTGCCACGGTAGGCACACCGGAAAACAACGCGGACGGCTCTTTGGTCGTGACCGCAAGCGCCCGCATCCGGCCCGTGTCCAGATAAGACGAAATCGAACTCTGAGTCGCAAACATCACCTGCACTTCGCCGGAGATCAGCGCAGTGACCGTCGGCGCCGAGCCCTTGTAGGGAATGCGCACGATGTTGACCCCTGCCATGGCCTTGAATAATTCGGCCGCGAGATGATTGGAAGCACCCGTTCCGCTCGAAGAATAATTAAGCACACCGGGTTTGGCTTTGGCCAGAGCAATGAGTTCCCGAACAGTCTTGACCGGCAACGATGGATGCACGACCAGCACATTTGGCGCCCGCGTCAGCAGCGAGATCGGAGTGAAGTCCCGCACCGGATCGTAGTTGAGCTTCTGCAACAGCGGCCCGATCCAGAAGGGATCCGCGGCGACCAGCAGGCTGTAACCGTCCGGCGGAGACTTGGCCACGTTCTCCATGCCAATCAGCAAGGGCCGGTTGTCGGCGACCACGCTCTGTCCCAGCGCGGGCGCAAGCTCCTGCCCGATGAGGCGCGTCACCATATCGACCGTGCCCCCTGCCGGAGCAGTGACGATGCGTATGGATTTGCTCGGATATTCCTGGGCGCGCAGGACACCCGCACCCAAGACCATCAGGCCGACTGTGATCGCACATGCAGCAAAGCGCGTCTGCGGCATAAATTACTCCGATGGAGGCAAATTGAAACTATACGCTAACGCGGACACTGCGGCGCGCAAACAGCAGCGCACTATCTCTGCTGCGCCGCCGCTAGCAGCGTATCCCAGCGCTTTGGCAACCCGATCTTCCTGCTGGTCGCGTAGCCCTGCTTGAAGTTCTGCCGCAGCACGCAGCAGCGATTGCGCGTTGGATCGCCCGTCACCACCACCAGCCATTGGGTCTGAGGAAGCATGAGCGGCACGAGTCTCTGAGGATCGTCGGACTCGGCCCAGGCCGCGGGCAGCACGCCGCGCTGCACCAGATCTTTGAGCGTGGTCCCGCGCGGATACGCATTGCCCAGGCACATCTGGCGCTCGAACTCCTGCGCGCGCTCCACGGCATGCTTCATGATGTAGTCGTTGAGCATTTGCTTGGAGTATCCGGCCTGCGCGATGAGCGTAGCGATGACGGGGGTGAGCAGCAGCACATGGGTTTCAACGTAGCCCTCCGCCGCCTCGTAGGGATGGATCGTGCGCTTCACCGTATCGACGATGTACTCCAGATGCTGCTCGGCGCTCTCGCCCGCGGTGGAGAACGGATCACTCACCGCACGCACCGAAGTCAGCGTGACGACGCTGTCATCAGGGCTAAAGCCGCGGGTCACGTGCAGCGGCTGCCAGCCGATGTCCGCGCACACCGGATCGTTTTCCGGCAGCACGGCGCGGAACATCTGGCCGAAGGTCGCCATGTCGGTCGTGCCCGGCAGAAAGCGCAGCACGTTGCGGCAGAACAAACGATAGAAGCGCCCGATGCTGGTGTTCGCCTGATTGCCCGGGCGCTGCACGCCTATTCCGCGATTGAAGCCCAACTGCTCGGCAATCGGGCCGTTGAGGATGATCATCGCCTCCCAGCCCGGCGTGCTGCCGCCGTGCTTCACCGCGTACTGCGGATCGGCCATCACTTCCACGATCGCGATCAGGATCGGCATGTAATCGGGAAGGCAGCCTGCCATCACGCCATTGACCGCCACTTTCCACACGCTCGCTTGCGCCTGGCTCGGGTGCATCGCACCCAGCACCTCGTCGGGCGAACGGTCGGTATACTTTAGAAACGCCTCCACCTTCTCCAACGTCGGCGGCACGATCGGCAGCCCGTCGCTCCAGGTCTGGTCGTAGAAATAGCGGTTCACCTCTTCGAAGCTGCCGCGGAACACGATGTCGCGGTCGGCCGGGCACGCCTCGCGCGACTTGCGCACAGGCTGCTGGTGCGTGAGCTGCTCGACGATCTGGTTCACCAGATCGTCCTCGATGTTCTTGGCGACGGTAGCGTCCGAGTGCGTCGAGATGACCCCGGGATAGGTGGCGACGCGCATGTTCTCCAGCCCCGCGTTGCGGGCGATGGACTTTACGCTGTTGGTGAATCCCTTGATCGCGATGGTGACGCTCGGGACTCCGGTGTTTTCAGCGACGATGCTGGCGCGCGAACTCGCGGCCGTGCAGCTCCCTCACCCGGCGTTGCCGGAGATGACGGCGTCGACCTTCAGCGCCTTGAGCTTGCCGGGGAGCGCGTTGATGACCTCGGACTCGGCGGGGCCATAGGTATCGCCGAACTCACGGTGCGGAATGATCTTGATATTGGGGAAATGCTTCACCAGCGCGCGCCCCAGCACTCCGAAAGTGAAGTCGGTGCCGAACTTGTGGTTGGAAAGTTCGGCGATCGTCATGCCATCGAGCGTCGCCAGCGGCGGCGCCACCGGCTTTTCATTTTGCGTGGGCATGCCCAGCGGATACACGACTTCGTACATGCGATACCCCTAGTTAAAAGCATTTGGCACAACGGACGCGCGCGGCGATTCTGTGCTCGCGCAAACTCCGTACTCAGAGCTTGGGCGCCAGCCGCATTATGCATTACTTGAGCAGAGTTGCGATATACTGCACACACTGATGCGCGCCTGCGCCAGCCCACCGAGCACGCACCCTTTTTAATCAGGGGAAACACATGTCCAAACATCGTTTAAGCACGTCCCTGGTTCAGACATTGGCGATCGCCGCCTGCGCTGCCGCGAACATTGCCTGCGCCGCGGACGCATACCCCTCCCGTCCCATACGCTTCATCGTTGCGCAGCCGCCGGGCGGCGGCACCGATGTCACGGCCCGCATGCTCGCGCCCAACCTCGCGGAAAAACTCAATCAGCAGGTGGTCGTCGACAATCGCGGCGGCGCGGGCGGCATCGTCGGAACGGAAACCGCGGCCAAGTCGCCGCCCGACGGCTATACCCTGCTGTTGGGCTATACCGGCGCGCTCTCGATCAATCCCAGCCTGTACTCGAAGCTGCCGTACGATCCGGTGCGCGACTTCGATACCGTGAGTCTCGCGATCTCCAGCCCGTACGTGCTGTTTGCCAACCCCAAGGCCCCGGTCAACACCGTTGCCGACATCATCGCGCTCGCCAAGGCCAAGCCGGGCACGCTCGCATTCGCTTCCGCCGGCAACGGATCGCTCGCCCATCTGGCGCTCGAGTGGTTCAAGCTCGAGACCGGCACCAACATCATTCACGTCCCCTATAAAGGCGGACAGTCGCTGACTGCAGTGCTCTCGGGCGAAGTGCACCTGACTTTCGGCAGCGTGGTCGCGTGGCTGCCTCAGGTGAAGGCCGGGCGCCTCAAGGCGATCGCGGTGACGAGCAAGTCGCGCTCGCGTGCGCTGCCCAATCTGCCGACGGTCGCTGAATCGGGCGTGCCTGGCTTCGAGGCGATCAACTGGTTCGGCGTGGTCGTGCCTCACGGCACGCCGAAGCCCATCATCGAAAGGCTTCATGGCATCATCGCCGCACACATCAAGTCGCCCGCGATGTCCGCCAAGCTCGCGGAGGACGGCACCGACCCGGTCGGCAGCACGCCCGAGGAATTCTCGGCGCTGATCAAGGCGGAAATCAAACGCTGGGCGACAGTGGTGAAGCAGTCCGGCGCAAAAGTGGATTGATAGGAGCACGCAAAAATGAACGAGCAGATTCGTGTCTACGATCCCGTGGCGACCGGCTCGGTTGCCACGCGCGTCACCAGCCATCCGCTCGCCGGGCTGGGCGGAAAAGTCATCGGCTTCGTCGACAACGCGAAACCGAATTTCCAGTATCTGGTGGACGATCTGGGCGCGCTGTTGATGCAAAAGTACGGAGTTGCCGAGATCGTCAAGCATCGCAAGCGCGGCCAGGTTCCCATGGGCGACGCAGTCGCCGATGAGTTGGCGGAGAAATGCGATGCCATCATCGCCGGCTCCGGCGATTGAGGGTCCTGCACGTCGTGGAGTATCCACGACTCGGTAGAAGCAGCAAAGCGCGGGCTGGCATCGCTGACAGTGGTGACCACTGCGTTCACCGGCCTCGGCCACGCCCAGGCCAAAGCGCTGGGCCATCCCGAACTGCCGCTCGCGGTCATACCGCATCCATTCGGCCTGCGCACGCGCGCTGAAGTCACGGCGCTCGCAGCGCAATGCGTGGACGAGGTCGCTCGCCTGCTGTGTGAAGCCGGCGCAGACGCTGAATCTGGCAAAGCGCAAGCAACTGCGCGCGCAAAACGTGCGCAACTCGTCGATGCGCCGCTCGACACTGACGGATTCAACATGCTGTGCATGGAGCGGCAATGGGGCGACGGGCTGCCGGTGATTGCGCCCACGCCTGAAAAAGTCGCCGCCATGCTACGCCATACCAAGCGCGCTCCCGATGAAATCGTTGCCAGGATCGCGCCGGCGTACGGCGCCGCAACCGTCGAGTACATTGCCATCAATGCCGTGATGGCGGGCTGTTACCCCGAATATCTGCCGGTGCTGATCGCCGCCGCGGAGGCCATGGGAGATCCGGCGCTCAATCTGCAGAGCATGCAGGCGACCACCAATCCTGCGGCAGTCGGGCTCATCCTCAACGGACCGCTCGCACAGCGGCTCAAGGTCAACAGCGGCGGCAATTGCCTGGGGCCGGGCACCTGGGCCAATGCGACCCTGGGGCGCGCTGTGCGCCTGATACTGCAGAACATCGGCGGTGGACTACCGGGTGACATGGACAAATCCACGCACGGCCAACCCGCGAAATTTACCTTGTGCTGCGCGGAGAACGAAGCCGCCAATCCATGGGAGCCGCTGCACGTCGAGCGCGGTTATGCGCCCGAGGACAGCACGATCACCCTCATCGGCGCGCTCGGCACCTGGAACATGAACACGCACGCCAAAGACGCGCCCGATTTATTGCGCGTCATCGCCGACACCATGACCTACCCCACCGGCAGCGATTACGTCAACGGCGGAGCGCCGTGGCTCATGCTCTGCCCTGAGCATGCACATATACTCAAGCAGGCCGGCCTGAGCAAGGCCGACGTCAAGCGTCAGCTTTGGGAATTGTCCAAGCTTGCGGCAACGCGACTGTCGGCAAAAGACCTGGGGCGCGTGCAGGCCGACCGGCGCGCTGAACTGGGAGAGATCGTGCGCGAGACCATGCTGCCGATCTCGGTGAAACCCGAGGACATCACCATCGTCGTCGCCGGTGGCACCGGCACGCATTCGGTTTATCTGCCGGCATCGGGCCGCGTGCATTCGGTGACGCGCAAGATCACGATCGACAAGCCTCGTGAATAGCCGCGGTCCCGAAAATTGTTGAATAGATACCGTTCACCACGTCAATAAAAAGAGAGGGTAAATCGATGAGCCGAATGACTGGAAGCCGTTACTTTGCCGAGGCCATGAAAGGCTATGGCGTGACACATCTTTTTTACGTGAACACGATCGTCCCTCCGGCAATGCTGGAGATGGACAAGGTGGGGGTCACGCGGGTGATCACTCACGGCGAGAAAGCGGCGGCGTACATGGCGGATGGTTACGCCAGGGCCTCGCACCGGCCCGGCATATGCCTTTCCCAGGACATCGGCACGACCAATTTGGCAGCGGGCGTGCGCGACGCCTACATGGGGTCTTCTCCGGTCATCGCCATTACCGGCGGCCAGAGCGACCAACTGCGCTATCGTCATGACTACCAGAATGCGGAGGACTTCGCGATCTGGGACAGCGTCACGAAGGCCAATTTCTCCGTCGATTCGGTCGAACGCTTCCCCGACCTGCTGCGCCAGGCGTTTCGGGTTTCCACGAGCGGCTCGCCCGGCCCGGTGCACCTGGAACTGCGCGGAAAGGCCGGCCAGCTGCTCGATCGCGAGGCCGATTTCAACCTCACCTTCGAACCGCAGTTCATGCGCTTCCCCGCGTTTCGGCCGGAGGCCGAGCCGTCTGCTGTGAAGGCAGCGGTGGCCGCGCTGACCGAGGCTGCTAAGCCGATTATCGTCGCTGGCGGCGGCACCGTGTCCTCCGGCGCGGGTGCGGAAGTTTTGAAGCTGGCGGAACTGTTATCGATCCCGATTGCAACCAGCCTGAATGCGAAGGCAATGGTGCCCGACGACCATCCGCTCGGGGTCGGCGTGTGCGGCAGCTATTCGCAATGGTGCGCGAACAAGGCGATCGCAGCGGCGGACCTGGTATTCTTCATTGGCACCCGGACCGGCGGGCAGACGACGAACAACTGGCAGACGCCGAAAATCGGCACGCGTGCAATTCAGCTCGACATCGATCCCGAGGAGTTGGGGCGCAACTACCCGAACCTCGTATCGTTGCACGGCGATGCTAAGGTGACGCTGCTGAAACTCATTGCGGCAGTGGAGAGAAAGCCGCTGCGGACCGAATGGCTGAAGCAGGCACGCGGTTACGTGAGCGATTTCTGGGCAGAAAGCGATCCATTGCGCAACTCGGACGCGGAACCGATCCGGCCGGAGCGGATCGCCAAGGAAATGGAGGACTGCCTGCCGTCTGACGCGACAATCGTCGTCGACACCTTCCACGCCGCGATGTGGACCGCGCAGATGATTCGCATGAAGAAGGGCCAGAGCTACCTGCGGTGCGCCGGCAGCATGGGCTGGGCGTTTCCTGCCACGATCGGAGCGAAAGCGGCGCTTCCCGGAAAACCGGTGATCGGCTTTTGCGGCGATGCGGGTTTCTACTACCACATTGCCGAGCTGGAGACGGCCGCACGGCTGAACCTCAACATGGTGATGGTCGTGAATAACAACTTTTCCGGCAGCGTGGTGGAGACGGTGCGCTTCGACAAGTCGGTGAATTTTGCGAAGACAGCCGAGTCGCTGGGCTGCATGGGCATTCGCGTCGACAAGCCGAAGGATATTCGCAAAGCGCTGGAGAAGGCGCTCGCCTCTGGGCGACCGGCGGTGGTGGAAGTGCTGAGCGATGTCGAGGTCACGGCCAAGCGCGGCTGGACGCCGCCTCGCCCCAGCGGCGCGTAAAGCGCAAGCGGAAAGCGGTTTCGAAGTGACCTTGCAAGATCACGCATGACAAATCGATTAAACCGGTTTACAGGAGGACTGGAACATGGCGACTCGCTTAATAAGTTATGCACGGCCACTATTGACAGCGCTAACGGTGCTTGCGTTGGCGTCTGCTGAGGCGTCGGCACAGGACAACTATCCCAGCCGGCTGATACGGATCATCGTGCCCACCGCGCCCGGCGCCCCCAGCGATATCAGCGCCCGCCTGATCAGCGAAGGAATGTCCAAACGCTTGGGCCGGCAGGCGGTGGTGGTGGAGAACCGCGCCGGCGCAGGCACCATCATCGGCAGCGAGATCGTCGCCAAGGCGCCCGCCGATGGCTACACGCTGCTCGCAAGCGCAAGCCCGCTCGCCATCAATCCGGCGTTCTTCAAAAAGATACCATACGACGCATTGCGCGACTTCGTGCCGATCACGGAACTGGTATCCGTGCCTAACCTGATTGTCGTGCATCCCTCGTTGCCGGTGAAATCAGTGAAGGATTTGATCACGTTCGCAAAGGCGCGGCCCGGCAAGGTGCAATATGCCTCGGCGGGCTATGGCACCAACCCGCACCTGGCGATGGAGTTATTCTCGATGATGGCGCAGATCCGTTTGATCCATGTTCCCTACAAGGGCGGCATGCCGGGCTTGATCGATCTACTCGGCGGTCACGTCGCGCTCATGGCCACGGGCAGCATGTCGGTGGCCATTCCTCACGTCCGAACCGGCAGGCTGCGCGCGCTGGGCGTCACTACCGCCGCCCGCATCCAGACCCTGAGCGATGTTCCCACCATTTCCGAGGCGGGGCTGCCGGGCTACGAAGCGGTGCAGTGGGCCGGCCTGCTGGCGCCGGCAAAGACACCGCGCGAAATCATCGACAAGCTGCACAAGGAAGTGGTCGCGATTCTGCGTTCGCCGGAGGCCAGGGCTCGCCTTGCCGAAGAGGGGTGCGAGGTGATTGTAAGCTCGCCCGATGAGTTTGCCGCTTTCATGCAGACGGAAACCGTAAAGTGGGCGAAAGTGGCGAAAGCAGCTGGAATCCAACCGGAGTGATCTACTCATGAGAAAACTTTTTTCGATATTGGCCAGTGCAGCATTGCTTGTTTCATTCGCAACCGCAAATGCACAGACGACCGCCGGCAGGGGCATCCGTGTAGTGGTCCCCTCGCTACCGGGTTCATTCAACGATACCGTGGCGCGCGTGCTGGTACAGAACTTTAACGAGGGTTTTGCGCCGGGCTCCATTACGGACAACAAACCTGGCGCAGGCACCATCATCGCGACCGACTTCGTAGCCAAGTCTGCACCCGATGGCCGTACGCTGCTTATCGTATCATTCCCGTTCTCGGTCATGAGCGAACTGTATCCGGCTGCAAAAATCGATGTGCTCAGAGATTTCGCGCCGGTGAGCTATATCGGATTCACCCCCTCTTTGCTCATCATAAATGCGGCATTGCCCTATCGGACGGTCAAGGATCTGGTGGAAGCGGCGAAGGCGAAACCCGATTCGATATTGTATGGTTCCACCAGCAACGGCTCTTCCGGTCATCTAATCATGGAGCGGTTCAAGGCGCTGACGGGCACATCTCTCGTCCACGTCCCCTTCAAGGGCAGCAGCGAGGAAATGGTCGCATTGATCTCCGGGCAGGTACCGGTGGCATTCGTCAACCTTACCGAAGGCCTGCCCTTGGTGACTTCGGGCAGGGTGCGCGCGCTCGGAATTACCGCAGCGAAGCGTCACGAGGGAATACCAGAGGTACAGACGATGGCGGAAGGGGGATTCCCCGGCTTCGAAGCGAATATCTGGTTCGGCGCTGTTGTCCCTGCGGCCGTGCCGAAGGAGACGATCGTCAGGCTCAATGCCGAGATCAACCGCATTCTGGCGACCAGCGACGTGCAAAAGCTGTTCCGCAGCCGCGAAGCGCAGATCGCCGGCGGCACGCCCGAAGCCTTCGGCGATTATTTGCGCAGCCTGGTGTCAGGCTGGAGCAAAGTCGTCCGCGACTCGAAAATAAAAGCCGAGTAGCATGCCGGCCGTGGCGCCGGCCAATCGATCGTGAACGAACCTTCCGGCGTGTGCCGGAAGGACGTTGGATTCATGCAGGGGATTTTCGAAGCGTCTTATCAGTTATGAGGCGCATGCGCCTGCAGCGCATTCTGCGCGAAGGCGAGCATTCCGAAAAAACTGATCGCGCTGATCATTTCCACCACGCCTTTGTCACCGAATGCTTTTTGTGCCGCAGCGAAGCTCGCATCGGAGAGTTGGTGGTCTCGTCCAAGTTCGCGCGCGCAGCGCACCGGCAGCGCTTCATCCTCCGGCAGGCCTGTGAGATCTGTCTTTTTGCTCACGGCATCTATCGTCAGCTGGCTCGCGCCCTGTTTGAGCGCCATCTGACCATGTACGTTCTGTTCATACTTATTGTCGAGCTCTGCAGAAATCGTGGAAGCCAGCAATGCCAGAGTTTTCTTGGGTAGTATCGATTCGAACTTGAAGAAGCTGCCTACGTGAGCGATGCGCCCGGCGATTTCCGGGGAATGCAGCAGCGCTGCATACATGTCGAGCATCCTGCCCCGCGTCTCGATGATATAGTCGTAGACCTCGCCTTTGTTCTCAGGCACCTTGGCTCGTTCATAGATTCCCGTCAGGCGCGGCATAGCGTTTCCTCTCGTATGGGGTTCTGGTTGCTTTAAAGCTTAACAGACCAAAGTAGCGAGGGCAATCCGCACAGCGCGTGGTCCAGGTTTTATGCCATCTCAGAAATGTTAAAAACATCATCCGTGATCGTGTTTTGCATCAAGCTGCTATTTAGCTCTAAAATCGAGGCGATAGCATTCTGTTTCTCATTTCACTCAATCGCAGTGCAGCCGCTTGCGCTGGAGTACTCATGCAGGTTGGACATACGGTAACGATAGCGTCAGTCGTCCTGATGATTTCTGGCGTGACGTCCGCTCAAAATTACCCGAGCAAACCAATACGCATGATCGCTCCCGAGGTCGGGGGCGGCAACGATTTTGTCGCGCGCCTGATCGCTCAGGGCCTGACGGGCGTGCTGGGCCAGCAGATCGTCGTCGATAACCGGGGCAGCGCGGGCGGCGTCATCGCTGCGCAACTGCTGGCGCGAGCACATGCGGACGGATACACATTGCTGTTCTACAGCAGCGGAATCTGGACTGCGCCCTTCCTGCAGGAAAACGTTCGCTACGACGTGCTGCGCGACTTCTCTCCAATCACCCTGGCGGCGAGCTCGCCTAACACGGTGGTGGTGCATCCCTCATTGGCAGTGAATTCCGTCAGGGAACTGATCGCATTGGCCAAGACCAAGCCGGGCGTGCTCAACTATGCCTCGGGCAATTCCGGTTCGGCCAATCATCTGGCGGCGGAATTGTTCAAGTCCATGGCCGGCGTCGATATCGTGCGCATCACCTATAAAGGAACCGGGGCGGCGCTCAACGATGTGGCGGCCGGCCAGGTGCAGTTGATGTTTCCCGCGATCGGTTCCGTGGCGCCGCACGTCAAGGCCGGCAGATTGAAGGCACTGGCGGTGACCAGCGCCGAGCCGTCTGCATTGGCTCCCGGTTTGCCCACGGTGTCTGCATCCGGCCTCCCTGGTTACGAAGCGGTGGCGATGTCGGGCGTCTTTGCGCCAGGGAAAACTCCCGCGCCTCTGATCGACCGGCTGAACCGGGAGATCGTACAGTTTCTCAATGCCGCAGATGTCAAAGAAAAGCTGCTGCGGTCAGGCGTAGAAGCCACAGGCAGCACGCCACAGGAATTTGCTTCAAAAATTAAAACTGAAATGGCGAGATTGAGCAAAGTGATCAAGGACGCCGGCATTCGCGCCGAGTAGTCGAAACGAGTGCGCACGGCCGCTCCCACGATGCAAGGCGCCCCCCATACGCCACGATCTTTGCAGTATGATCCAACTCGGATTACCGATGTCGCTGAAATCACCCATAGTGGAGTAACGAGCATGCTTAGGACATGGACACGGTCAGCAGCAGTTCTACACGCGGCCATCGTCTGCGCCGCCATCGCCTGGCCGCAGCATGCGCAAGCGGCGGCCGGCGACTACCCTACGCGGCCGATTCGAATGATCGCCGGCATACCGCCCGGCGAGGGCGTGGACATCGTGGCACGCGCGGTTGCGCAAAAGCTCACAGAACAATGGGGCTCTCCGGTCATTGTGGACAACCGCACCGGCGCGGGCGGAGCGTTAGCCATGGAACTCGTGAAGCAGGCCGCGCCCAATGGCTATACGATACTCGCGGGCAGCGTAGGCACCATCGCCACTGCAACCCCGCTGAAGAAAGTGGATTTTGATACGCGCACTGCGCTCGCGCCCATCGTGCAGATGAACTCACAGCCCTATGTATTCGCCATCAACCCCACCCTCCCCGTCAATTCAGTGGGCGAGCTGATCGCGTACGCGAAAGCGCGCCCCGGAAAGCTCAATTACGCTTCGAATGGCGTAGGGTCGACCTCGTACGTGGGCATGGAATTTTTCAAATACATGGCCGGGGTCGATATCGTCAACGTGTCCTACCGCGGACTGGCGCTGGCGATGGTGGATGTCGCATCCAACCAGATCCAGATGATGATCGGGGCGGCGCTGGTCATCTCGCCGAACGTGAAAAGCGGCAGGATCAAAGCACTGGCCGTCGGCAGCGCGAGCCGCTCGCGATCTTTTCCCGGTGTGCCGACGGTGGCGGAATCCGGATTGCCGGGCTTTGAATGGACCAATTCGTACGCGCTGTTCGCGCCGGCTGGAACGCCGCGCCCCATCATCGCGCTGTGGAATCGCGAGGCAGCGCGCATCGTCAATGCGCCCGAAGTTGAGAAGAAGCTTTCGGCAGACGGGGTGGAGCCGGCCGCGCCCAATACTCCTGAGGAATTCAGCGCCGCGTTTCGCCGTAACGTCGACAACCTCGACAAGTTTTTCCGCAATTCCGGGATCAAGCCCGCGAACTGAGCTCTGAATTTGCTGGGCGAGTTGATAACGACAGCATGCGTTTTCATCGCCCAAAGGCACGCACATCTGCCGTCACCTCCGGCCCTGCACTAAAGGCTGCACAAGTACAGCGCCCCGCGCTAGAATCCGCCTATCGCATTTAAAGGCTGGAGTCTCATATGTCAGAACGGCGATTCATCGCACCCGCGGCCCGCACCGCAATGGCAGCGCTGGCCCTGTTGAGCTGCGCGGTGTGCGCCCAAAATTATCCGACGAGATCCATCCGCATCATCTGCGCCGAGCCCGGGGCAAGCAACGATTTCCTGGCGCGCATCATCGCACGCGAGATCTCGGAGCCCCTGGGTCAGCAGGTGATCGTGGACAACCGGGCGAGCGCATTGATCGACGAAGCGGTTGCCAGATCGGCGCCGGACGGCTATACGCTGCTGATCACGACCGGCGGCGTTTGGACCACGCCGTTTCTGCGCAAGACCGCCTACGACCCGGTTAAGGATCTGACACCAATCACGCTCGCGGTGACCACGCCCAATGTGCTCGTCGTCCATCCGAGCATGCCGGTAAATTCCGTCAGGGACCTGATCGCGCTTGCCAAAGCAAAACCCGGAGAACTCAACTACGCTTCAGGCACCGCGGGCTCCGCATCCCATCTGGCGGGTGAATTATTCGTATACATGGCAAAGATCAACATCATGCATGTGCCGTACAAAGGCGCCGGACCGGCGGTCACCGCGCTCGTCGGCGGCCAGGTGCAGATGATGGTCGCAACCTCGACTTCCGTTGCACCGCACATCAAGTCAGGCAAACTGAAGGCCCTGGCGGTGGGCAGCGCCAAGCCGTCCGAGATGTTCCCTACCCTGCCGACGATCACGGCCTCCGGTGTGCCGGGCTATGAAGCGGCAGCGATATTGGGCGTGTTCGCGCCGGCAGCAACGCCGGTTGCCATCATCAATCGCCTGAATCAGGTCATCGTAACTGCGATGAAGCGCCCCGAAACCAAGGACCGGCTGTTCGGCGGCGGGATGGAGATCGTCGGCAGTTCGCCCGAACAGTCCGTGGTGATGATCAAAGCCGACATGGAGAGGATAGGCAAGTTGATCAAGGATGTCGGCATCCGTTCCGACTGAGCAACGCGCTGGTCTTCGATTGCCATGCGCAAGGCTGCTGACAAAACATAAGTTGCGGCATCGAGAATAATTTAGCGAGCCATCGAGGAGCAGAAAATGCAAGCGCGCATTGATTTTCGAAGGTTCGCTTTGGCAGGCGTGCGCATGCTCCGCATCCAGGCATGGACGATCGTGACCGCGTGCCCGGCGCTGATCGTTTTCTCTGCGGCATGGGCGCAGAGTTATCCGACCAAGCCGATCCGCATCATGACGTCCGAAGTGGGCGGCGGCGCCGACGTGCTGGCACGCACCATCGCACGCGGCATCTCGGGTCCACTCGGACAGCAGGTGTTCGTCGACAATCGCGGCGGCGGGGTGATCCCGGGAGAGACCATCGCCAAATCGCCCGGCGACGGCTACAACCTGCTGATGAACGGCGGCACACTGTGGTTTCTGCCGCTGCTGCGCGCAGAAGTGCCGTACAACGTGCAAAGAGATTTTGCGCCGATCGCGTGGATCAGCACCTCGCCTGCGATACTCGTGGTGCATCCGTCGCTGCCCGTGAAGTCGGTGCGCGAACTAATCGCCCTGGCGAAAGCCCGGCCCGGCGAACTCAACTATGCATCGGCCGCCACCGGCTCCATCAATCACCTGACGGCCGAGCTGTTCAAGTCGATGGCGCGGGTCAACATCACGCGCATCGCATACAAAGGCACCGGTCCGGCGCTCAACGACCTGATCGGCGGACAAGTGCAGTTGTCCTTTTCCGCGGGCGCTGCCATGGCCTCGCACATCAAGACCGGACGCTTGCGTGCACTGGCGGTGACCAGTGCCCAGCCCTCGCCCGCTTATCCCGGCCTGCCGACCATCGCTGCGAGCGGCGTCCCCGGCTATGAAGCGGTTTCCGTCGTCGGCATGTTCGCCCCCGCCAGGACGCCGCCTGCTATCATTGCACGCTTGCATCAGGAAACTGCGAAAGTGCTGACCGAGCCGGAGATCCGCGAGCGCTTTCTCAACGCCGGGGTCGAAGTCGTCGGCGGCACGCCCGAGCAGCTCGCGAGCCTGATCAGCACCGACATCGCGCGCTGGAGCAAGGTCATCAAGGATGCCGGCATTCATGAAGACTGATTAAACGGTCGGGTGGTTTTTTGTTTAACTTTGAATCAACGCAGGGGGAATAGGCATGTCATTGTTGAATCTGGGTAGCCGCAATCTTTATTTCGATCTGGTAGGGCCCGACGACGGACAGGTGGTGTGTTTCGGCCATTCGCTGGCTTGTGACAGCGGAATGTGGGCCGAACAAATGCCCGTGCTGTTGGCCGCGGGCTATCGGGTACTGCGCGTAGACATGCGCGGACACGGCGGCAGCAACACCCTGCTGCCAGGCGAATACAAGATGGAGGACATCGCCGACGATACCGCGGCGGTGATCGCGGCGCTCGGCGTGGGCAAGGTCCACTACATCGGGCTTTCGATTGGCGGCATGTACGGTCAGGCGCTGGGATTTCGCCACGTCGACAAGGTGCGCTCGCTGATGTTGTGCGATACGCGCCCCGCGGCGCCGCCCCGCGAAGCCGAGCGGCGTGCGCCGGTGCTCGCCGCTGTGCGCAAGGCCAAGTCGCTCGCGCCCATGGCGAACGATGCGATGGAGCGCTGGTTCACCCCGAACTTCAAACAACGGCGTCCGAAGCGCTGGAAAGAGATACACGATACGCTGCTCGGAACTTCGGCCGATGGCTACATAGGCTGCGCGATCGCCATCCAGAACTTCAATTTCATCGCGGAAGACCCCGGCATCAAGGCGCCGACGTTGGTCGCACGCGGGTCTGACGACAAAGGCGCCACCCCCGAGCAAAGCCAGGCCCTGGTCAAGCTCATCGCGAATGCGAAGTACGGAGAAATTCCCGGCGGGCGCCACGTGTGCAACGTCGAGCTGCCGGATGTATTCAACCGCATGATGATGGAGTGGCTGAACGCCAACCGCTAGCGAGTGCGCTGCTGCAGCAAATCGACCTCAAAGCGCAGAGCGCGCTGCATCGCGCTCTGATCCAATTCTCTCAGGATTGCAATTCGACGGACCTGCCCAATGCAACGGGCTTCGAAAAACCGGAACGACTTGCATCATGTTAGGATTACGGTCCGCTCTGGACCTACCCTTTCGCGCCGCATGAGGAACCATGCATGAGACTGCATCTGGATGTGAATTACCTCGACGAGAACGGGAAGGTCTGCGATGCAAAGGCCTATGCAAGAAAGGCCAGGATGATCGAGGCGGCGGGATTCGACGGCATTTTCAACAGCACCGGATTCGCTGGCGCCGAGAGCACGATTTCCGACTCGGCCACCTGGACGCTGATCGCCGGAACCGCGACCGAGCACATCGAGATCGGCGTCGCGTGCATCAAGCTGCCGGTATTCGAGCCGATGGACCTCGCGCAGCGCTTCATGACTTTCGAAACGATGCTACCCGGCCGCTACACGGTGGGCATCGGCTCCGGGTCGGGCCCCAGCGGTTTCGAGGCGCTCGGCCTGAAGTGGGAAGACCGCTTCCGCATCACGCGCGACCACATGAAAAAGATCTGTCGGCTTTTGAACGGCGAGACCGTCGATGCGGCGTACATCGCGCCGTTTCCCGAGCACATCGGCGGCCCGCGCTTCGTGCTCGCCGCATGGCACAGCGAGATCTCGCTCAAGCGCGCCATCAGCGAGTACGACGGCTGGATGACTTCGATCGCAAATACCAAATTCAGCGCCGTTGCCGAGGCCATCAGGAAGTACCGCGATCTCGGCGGCAAGCGCGCGATGGCGATGACCGGACGTATCGACCTTACGGCGCCAACCAGAAAACTCGACGACGATGAGCCCTATACCTTCTACTGCGGGCCTGAGGAAGCGACCGAACGCATTCAGCGCCTGGCGGAGCTGGGCTACGACGATCTGGGCCTGCACTTCTACCGTAACGGGAAGCGTGCCTGCTTCACGGCCGAGGATCTAGCGCAGATCCGCGCGCTGCTGCCGCGGGACTCACGCAAACCCTACGCGGACTGATCGATTCCGCGGAATCGTCATACATGAATGGAGGCAAGCACATGAAGCGATTGGCTGCACTGCTCGAAGCCGGATCGCGATTGATCCCTTATGCGCTGGGCCTGCTGGCGTTCGCGGCCATCGCGCCTGCGCAGTCGGCCGAATATCCGGAGCGCCTGATCCGCGTCATCGTGCCCTTCGCCACCGGCGGGCCCAACGATCTCATCGCGCGCCTGGTCGCCCCGCAACTGAGCAAGATGCTCGGCCAGTCGGTGGTGGTCGAGAACCGGCCCGGAGCCGCGGGCAACATCGGCATCGAAGCGGTCGCCAAGTCCGCGCCCGACGGCTACACGCTGCTGGTCAGCGCCAATGCATCGACTGGGAACGCCGCGCTGTTCCGCACGCTGCGCTACGATCCGATCAACGACATCCAGCCGGTGGCCGTGATCGCAGAGTCGCCCTATGCGATCGTGGTGAACGCGCATCTGCCGGTGAAAAGCCTCTCCGAGTTCGTCAAGCTCGCGCGCGCCAATCCCGGCAAGCTCAATGCGAGCGCCGCCGGCATCGGCACTCGTCTCGCGGTGGAGTTGTTCAAGATACAGAACAAGCTCAGCTTGGAGATCATCACCTACAACGGCACCGGACCGGCGGCGCTCTCGGTGGCGACCGGTGAAGCCGATTTCGCGATCACCGACACTTCGGGATTCATGCCGTTCATGCCTTCCGGCCGCGTGCGCCTGCTCGCGGTCGCCGGCGACAAGCGGCTCTACTCGTTCCCCAACGTGCCGACCACCGCCGAAGCGGGCCTGCCCGCTTACAAGACCGGCACCACCGTTGCGATCTATGTCGTTACCAAGACCCCCACTGCCATCGTGCAGAAGCTCAACACAGCGCTCAACAGCATCACCGTGATGCCCGAAGTGAGCGAGCAGCTGCAGAAGATGGGCGGCTATCCAGCACCGAAGACGGTCGAGCAGTTCACCCATTGGTACCGCAGCGAGATTCCGCTGTGGAAAAATGTAGTCGCACGCGCCAAGATTCCGCTTGAAGAGTGATCGCAGCCGATGCGGAATTGCAGCGATAGTATTTACAGAAATGGCAGGTGAGCTTGTTGGATAGCACAATGATCGGGGATTGGCTCGCGGCAGGCGCCGCCGAACTCATGCCGCAGGCGGCGCGGTTGCGCGATGCCGGGCACGGCGCGGTCGTATCCTATTCGCGCAAGGTGTTCATCCCGCTTACCCGGCTGTGCCGCGATTCCTGCCACTACTGCACATTCGCTCATGCGCCCGTCGACGGGCAGCGCGCCTATCTCACGCCGGACGAAGTGCTGGCGATCGCGCACGCCGGCCGCGCAGCCGGTTGCCACGAAGCGCTATTCACGCTCGGCGACAAGCCGGAACTTCGCTACCGGGTTGCACGCGACGAGCTCGCCCTCCTCGGCTATACCACCACGATCGAATACCTGGCGGCGATGTGTGATCTGGTGCGCAAGGAAACGGGGCTGCTGCCGCACGCGAATCCGGGCGTGCTTGCTGAGAAAGATCTCGAACGCCTGCGCGAGGTGTGCGCTTCGCAGGGGCTGATGCTGGAAAGCAGCGCGCAGCGCTTGTGCGAACGCGGCGGCCCGCATTTCGGCTCTCCCGACAAGCAGCCTGCACTGCGCCTGGAAACGCTGCGCCTGGCGGGTGAACTGCAGATTCCGTTTACCACCGGCATCCTGATCGGCATCGGCGAAACCCGCCGCGAGTGCGTGGACGCCCTGCTCGCGATCAGGCAGTTGCACGATGACTACGGGCACATACAGGAAGTGATCGTTCAGAACTTCCGCGCCAAGCAGGGCACGCGCATGTCCGATACCCCCGATGCATCGCGCGAGGAACTGCTGTGGACGATCGCCGTGGCGCGCCTGATCCTCGGTGCTGCCATGAACATCCAGGCGCCGCCCAATCTGAGCAGCGACGACTGCGGCACGCTGATCGACGCCGGCATCAACGACTGGGGCGGCGTTTCCCCGGTGACGCCGGACCATGTCAATCCCGAGGCGCCGTGGCCGGAGATCGACGCGCTACGTACGATTACCACAGCCCGCGGCAAGCTGCTGGCCGAGCGCCTGCCGAGCTACCCTGAGTACTGCCTGGACGCAAAGCGCTGGCACGCCCCTGAGATCGCGACGCACATCGTGCGCGCCATCGACAGCGACGGACTGACACGTGCCGACGACTGGTCGCCGGGGCTCGCGGTGGCGCCCGCAGTGCAGCGGCGCACTCCCGCTGCGCCTGCGCTGTCGACGGAACTGCGCGAGACGGTGGCCAAGGCGCGGGCCGGTGCTGCGCTCGATGAGCGCGAGATCGTGCGGCTGTTTCGCTCGCGCGACGACGAATTTCATTTCGTTTGCGCTGAGGCCGATCAACTGCGGCGCGCGGCATCCGGCGATACCGTGCGCTATGTCGTCAACCGCAACATCAATTACACCAACATCTGCGGCTATCGCTGCACCTTCTGCGCTTTTTCCAAGGGCACGCATGCGGATTCGCTGCGCGGTGCTGCCTACGATCTGCCGCGCGAAGAGATCTCACGCCGCGTTGCAGAGGCGTGGGCGCGCGGCGCCAGCGAAGTGTGCATGCAGGGCGGCATCCATCCCGAGTATACGGGCCAGACCTATCTCGACATCGTGCGCACCGCCAAGCAGGCGGCGCCGCATATCCACGTGCACGCCTTCACGCCGCTCGAGATCAGCCATGGCGCCGCCACGCTCGGCCTGCCGCTGCGCGATTTTTTGCGCGAACTGATCGGCGCGGGGCTGGGCACGCTGCCGGGCACCGCGGCAGAGATACTGGACGACGAAGTGCGGCGCCTCATCTGTCCCGACAAGGTGACGACTTCCGAATGGCTGGAAGTGATGGAGACCGCGCATGGACTGGGACTGCGCTCCAACGCCACCATCATGTACGGGCATCTCGAGCAGCCGCGCCATTGGGCGCGCCACCTGCTGCGAGTGCGCGCCCTGCAGGAGCGCACCGGAGGCTTCACCGAATTCGTGCCGCTGCCCTTCGTGCACATGGAAGCGCCGGTCTACATGAAAGGAGCGGCGCGCAAGGGGCCGACCTTCCGCGAATCCGTGCTGATGCATGCGGTGGCGCGCCTCGCACTGCACCCGCTGATTACTAACATACAGGTGTCGTGGGTGAAGATGGGCGCGGCCGGAGTCGCGGCCTGCCTCGCCTCAGGCGCCAACGATCTGGGAGGAACACTGATGAACGAGAGCATTTCGCGCGCCGCCGGCACGCAGCACGGGCAAGAACTGGCGCCTGAGCGCATAGACGCGTTGATCCGCTCGCTGGGACGGCAGCCCGCGCAGCGCACCACGCTCTACGGCACGCCGCTCGCGGCGCAGTCCGAAAAATCGTACGTAGCTCCGCCGCTCGCAGCGCTTCCGGTGATAACCCCGCCGCGCCGCCGCGCGGCGCAGGCAGCGTGAGGCAATGATGAGCGAACGCATGATCATCGGCGTGCTCGGCGGGACCGGGAATGAAGGCAGCGGACTCGCCATGCGCTGGGCAGCGCGCGGTCACGACGTGATCATCGGCTCGCGCTCTGTAGACAAGGCGCACGCCGCGGCGCAGTCGCTCAATGAACTGCTGGCCGGGCGCGGCGGCAGCCTGCGCGGCGGCAGCCTGCGCGATGCAGCGCAGGCTGCCGCGGTCGTCGTCCTCGCCGTGCCCTACTCTGCCCAGGCCTCGACTGCGGAAGCGGTGCGCGATCTGCTGAATGGAAAGATACTGATCGACGTCACCGTGCCGCTGCAGCCGCCCAAGGTCGACCGCGTGCAGCTGCCGGCCGGCGGATCGGCCGTGCTCGCGCTGCAGGGCGCGCTGGGTGCAGAGGTCAAGGTGGTGTCGGCGTTCCAGAACGTTTCCGCGGCGCACCTCAAAGATCTCACGCACGAGGTCGACTGCGACGTGCTGGTGTGCGGCGACGATCTGGCCGCACGCGAAACCGTCATCGGGCTGGCGCGCGATGCCGGCCTGCGCGCCTGGCATGGCGGCGTGCTAGCGAACTCTGCGGCCGCCGAAGCGCTGACCTCGGTGCTGATCGCGATCAACAAGCGCTACAAGATCTCAGGCGCCGGCATCCGCATCACCGGCCTGCCGCCAGAGCATTAGCACAATGCGCGAGCTGACCCTTGTCGCTCTGCCGGGCATCCCGGAGATCGTGCGCGGCGCACCGCTCGCAGCTTTGCTGCGCGAAGCGATCGTGCGCGCCGGCAAAACGCTGGAACGCGGCGACGTGCTGGTGGTGGCGCAGAAGATTGTGTCCAAAGCCGAAGGCCGCGCGGTGCGGCTCGCCGACGTGACGCCGTCGGCACGAGCGCTGGAGCTTGCGCTCAAAGTCGACAAGGATGCGCGGCTGGTCGAGCTGATGTTGCGCGAGTCGCGCGAAGTGGTGCGTGCCGTGCCCGGCGTGCTCATCGTCGAGCACGTGCTCGGCTTCGTGATGGCGAGCGCGGGCATCGATCAATCGAACGTGCCGCACCGCGACGACGAAGAAACCGCGCTGCTGCTGCCCGTGGATCCTGATGCTTCTGCACGCGGCATCAGCGCAGAGCTGCTTAAAGCGTGCGGCGTCGAAGTTGGAGTCGTGATCAACGACAGCTTCGGGCGCGCCTGGCGCAACGGCGTCACCGGCATCGCAGTCGGCGTGGCCGGCATACCCGCGCTGGTCGATCTGCGCGGGCACCCGGATCGCGAAGGGCGCGCCATGCGCGTGACGCAGGTTGCGGCCGCGGACGAGATCGCAGCCGCGGCCTCACTGCTCATGGGGCAGTCCGACGAGGGATGTCCCGCAGTGCTGGTGCGCGGCTTTCCATACGCTGCCCGCGCCAGCTCGGTGGCCGAGCTGATCCGGCCGCGCGCGCAGGATCTGTTTCGGTGATCGTCGCATTGGCAGGCGGAGTTGGCGGGGCGCGCCTCGCGGTGGGGCTGGCGGCAGCGCTGCCGCCGCGGGCGCTGACGATCGTCGTCAACACCGGCGACGACTTCGAGCACCTCGGACTCGCGATCTCACCTGATCTCGACACCGTCATGTACAAGCTTGCGGGCATCGAGAATGCTCAGACCGGCTGGGGCCGCGCCGGCGAGACCTGGAACTGCATGGATGCGCTGGCGCAACTCGGCGGTGAAACCTGGTTCAGGCTCGGCGATAAAGATCTCGCGGTGCACCTGCTGCGCACGCAGGCGCTGCGCCAGGGCAAGCCGCTCTCAGAGATTACGCGCATGCTCGCCACACAGCTCGGCATCAAGCATGAGATCGTGCCGATGAGCGACAGCCCAGTGCACACGCAGGTGCGCACGGCCAGCGGCGTGCTCTCGTTTCAGGATTACTTCGTGCGCCGGCAGTGCCGGCCGCGGGTTCGGGGCTTTCGCTTCGCGGGTGCGCGCACGGCGCAAGTGCCGCCGCTGCTGCAGAAGATCATCGGCTCAGGCAAAGTGAAGTCCGTGCTGATCTGCCCTTCGAATCCCTATGTCAGCGTGGCGCCGATTCTGAGCGTGCCCGCGATCCGTGCCTGGATCGATGCGCGCGATTTTCCGGTGGTCGCGGTGTCGCCGATTGTCGGCAACGTCGCGCTCAAGGGACCGGCGGCGAAAATGATGCGCGAACTCGGCAGCGAGGCCAGCGCGCTCGGCATCGCGCGCCATTACGGCGGCCGCGTCGACGGCTGGGTGATCGACCGCCAGGATGCGCGGCTCGCGCACGCGATCGAAAACACAGGCAGATCCGTGCTGGTGACCGACACCGTGATGAGCAATCGCGCCAGGAGCACGCGGCTTGCAAAGAAGGTGGTCGATTTCGCACAAGCCCTGGCGCGGCGGTCAAAATAAGCGGTGAATAAAGATCTCTGGACCATCGTGCCGATGCGCGGCATCGAGCACGGCAAATCTCGGCTCGCGGGAACGCTAGACGATGCACGGCGCGGGCGGCTCAACCGCTGGCTGCTTTCCAATACGTTGCGGGTGATTGCGCGCTGGCGCGGCGATCTGAAACACTGTGCCGTCGTCAGTCCATGCGCACAGGCGCTGGAACTTGCGCAGCTTGCAGGCGCGGATGCGGTGCGCGAAACGACGGCGGCAGCCGGCCTCAATCCGGCGCTTGGCCTCGGCTTGGCGCACGCGCTGCAAAAGCAGGCCGGCAAAGTGCTGGTGCTCGCCTGCGATCTGCCGGATCTCACGGTCGATGCGCTTGCAGCGCTGGCGGCGGCTGCACGTGAACCGCGCTGCATGGCGCTCGCGCCCGACAAGCTCGGCAGCGGCACCAACGCACTGCTGATCGATGCGAATGCAGGCGTCGAATTTCATTTCGGCGAGCACAGCCTGCAGCGGCATCGTGCATGGGCCGATGGGCACGGCTACCCGGTGACTATCGTCGATCAGCCCGAGCTCGCCTTCGATTTGGATACGCCGGATGATCTGGCGCTGTGGATGCAGTGCGCGCCGGCACACCTAGCCCTGGGAAACTGAGCGATGGACAGAGGACTCTGGATCACCTGGTACGATTTGCCGAGCGCCGGAAGGGCAGACTACCTAGCGTGGCTGCACGAGAGCTATATCCCGGAGATCGCGCAGCGGCCCGGATTCCTGTGGGGCGCGCATTATGCCGCCGTGGCCGACAAGATCCCCACTTCCAGGACGACGTCCACCATGGACCCGGACGTGCCCACCGGCGGGCAATACATACTCATGTTCGGCGCAGAGGATGCGCAGGTGTTCGGCGATCCGGTGCCGAGCGAGATCAACGCCGACCTGCCCGTAGAGAGCAGGAAGATGCTGGCGCTGAGAATTGCAGAACGCGTGCACCTCATGGCGGAGTACGGCCGCGTGGATGGACCGGAAGCGCAGAACTACAAATCCGGACTGCTGCCGGCCAACTGCGTGCAGCTCGGTACCTACAACACGCCCTGGCAAAACGAGGAAGAACTGATGGCCTACTATGCGCAGGGCCGCCTGAAGAACATGCGCGTGCTGCCGGGATGTGTGAGGACGCGCCGGCTGGTGTCTGTTGCCGGATGGGCAAAGCACGGCGTCGCCTATGAGTTTACGTCGCTCGCGGCGCGCAACCAGCATTTCGTCGGACACCAGGAGCACGATCCCAAGATGGCGGCGTGGACCAAGGCCATGGGCCCGCGCCTGACCCATGCACCCGGCTCGTCGAACCTGGTGCAGCGCATCTGGCCGCCGATGACCTAGAGAGCAAAGCCCCAGAGCTTCGCAGCGGACTTGCCCATTACCCACTCGGCATCGTCTCCTGCCTGAAACGCCGGATGGTCGCGCACTCCGCGCAGAACGTTGCCGTAACCCTCCTGTGCGCAACACGCCGGGAAGTGCGAGCCCCACATCATCCTCTGCACGCCGAACGCTTCCTTGGCCATCTCGAACAGCGGCGGCCACTGCTCGAAGGGATAACCGATTGGCAAGGGAGTCGGCCGCTCCAGTATCTCACCGAGACCCGGGACCTTGAGCGTGGTGTTCGGCCAGCGCGCGCATTCCAGCGCGGACTTGTATCCTTCATGCGGCGGCACCGCGACATTGCCGCCCGCCCGCGGGCTGCGCGCCAGGTGCTCGATGCAAAAGCGCGTATCGGGGCAGTTGTCGAGCAGCTTCTTGAAGCGAGCGGATGCGAAGCCCGCGGCATCCCCGTTGATGTCCACCACCATCCCCAGCTCGCCCGCGAGCTTGAAAACGGGATCGCTGGCATCCCATTCGGACTTCATGCTCATCCTGAACCCGGCAGCGCCCTGCTCATGCATATCTTCGAGCGCTTTGGTCTTGGACTTGTCCTGCGGATGGAGCAGAACGACCGCCTTGAAGCGGTCTTGATGACGCCTGGCGCATTCGAGAATATAGGTGTTGTCGTAACTGGCATTGGGCTGTATCAGCACGGCGTGGGCGACGCCATGTGCGTCCATCTGATAGAGCGCGGCCTCGACCGGCTCGAACCAGTTCAGCGCCACATGACATTGCGTATCGATGATGAGCATCGGCAGTCCTTCACGAGAGCGCGAAATGCTAACCCGGTGCACATGCACGGTCAAATATCCGGATTGCTAATAGCAGGGCAGGCGCTTAAAATTTGCGGTGCTTGCATTCCTCCTCCAGGCATCTGCTAATGGAGGGAAACAAACAATTCCATTCTGTACGTCTAGCCGCAACTCACCGGAGGAGGATCATGCTGATAACCAGTCGTTTTGCACGAGCTTTTCTGACTGCGGCCCTGATGACGGCTGCAAGCATGACATGGGGGCAGGATTACCCAAGCCGGCCGATACGCATGATCACGGCTTCCCCGGGCGGCGCGGTCGATCTCATCGCGCGCCTGACTTCAACGCGGCTCGCCGCCCTGTGGGGACAACAGGTGATCGTGGAAAACCGCGGCGGCAGCGGCGTGATTGCGGGCGATCTGCTCGCCAAGGCGCCGCCCGACGGCTACACCCTGCTCTGCTACGGCAGCGGCATCTGGCTCGTGCCATTCATGCGCGACACTACGCCCTTCGATCCGCTCCGGGATTTTGCGCCGATCACCCTGGCGAGCAGCTCGCCGAATGCGCTCACCGTGCACCCCTCGCTGCCGGTGAAATCGGTGAAGGACCTGATCGCCCTGGCGAAAGCCAAGCCCGGGCAGATCAACAATGCCTCGATCGGCATCGGCACTTCATCTCACCTCGCCGCGGAATTGTTCAAATACATGGCGGGCATCAACATCGTCAACGTCGCTTACCGCGGCAATGCGGAAGCGCTTTCCGCCATGATCAGCGGCGAGGTGCATATGATATTCGGCACGGTAACCTCGGTGCTTCCCTATACCAAGACCGGCCGGCTACGGGTGCTGGCCGTGACGAGCGCCCAGCCCACTCCGCTAGCGCCCGGCGTGCCTACGGTAACGGCCTCAGGGCTCCCGGGGTATGAAGCTGCGTCGACGCTGGTGTTCTTCGCTCCGGCGAAAACCCCGGCGCCCCTCATCAACCGCCTGAATCAGGAAATCGTGCGCATCCTCAACCAGGCAGACGTAAAGGATAAAATGTTCAGCGCAGGCATCCAGATCGTCGCCAGCACTCCGGATGAGCTCGCGGTCGCGATGAAAGCCGACATGGCGCGGCTGGGTAAAGTAATCAAGGACGCAAAGATCCGCGATCAGTGAAAGCCGTGCTGCGGCCGGATAAGAATAATCAGCATACCGCAACAGTAAAGGACACCAGAACAGCATGACAGCTCATCCCGATGCCCCGAGAACAGATGCCATCCAGCAGCGGCTGGCGCACTACAGCCACACGCTCAGCTACGACATCCTGTCCAATCAAGCGATTCATTCCGCAAAGGCGCTGATCGCTGATACCACCGGCGTGCTGGTGGGAGGTTTTAATTGCGAGCCGTGCGTCAAGCTCCGCGATTTGGCAGCCGCCTCCGGCAGCAGCGACGGCGCCACCATCATCGGCACGCGCCGGCGCACCACGCTGGATGGCGCGGCATTCGTCAACGCGTCGACCGCCCGCTACCTCGAAGCCAACGACGTATACGCGCGCTTCAAGCCTGGCACCTCACACGGCCATCCGAGCGATGTCATCATGCCGCTGCTCGGAGTGGCGGAGCACGTGCACGCCAGCGGCCGCGAATTTCTCACCGCGGTCGTGCTCGCCTACGAGATTTTCCAGCGCCTGTGCGATGCCTGCCACAGCAAAGGCTTCGACGCCGCTACATTTGGCTGCATCGCGATCGCCGCCGCCACCGGCAAATTGCTGCGGCTCTCCGAACAGCAGATCGCGCATGCCATCTCGATGGCAGCAAGCACCTGCAATATCCTGAAGCAGGTCCGCGCCAATCACGTCACCGTGTGGAAAGCGCTTGCGTCGGGCCAGGCCGGGCGCGAAGGTGTGCACGCCGCCCTCCTCGCCCAGGCTGGATTGGAAGGCCCCAACCTGCCATTCGTCGGCACCTCGGGGTGGTGCGACCATGTGGCCGGGCTGCGCTTTGAACTGACAGAGATGGGCGGCGTCGGAACCGGCTTTCTGATTTGCGAGAGCCGCATCAAGACCCGCCCCGCGCGAGCACTTACGATCTCGTCCATACTCGCCGCCGAAAAGCTCGCGTCCAAAGCCGGTGATTTGGGCAAAGTATCACGCATCCTGGTCGCCACTTATCAGCGGGCCAAGCGCGGCACCGGCCCGCAACACTGGGCGCCGGACAACCGCGAGACCGCGGACCACAGCATTCCCTATTGCGTAGCTGCCGCGCTGATCGACGGCACGGTGACGGCGTACTCATTCGACGAGCAGCATCTGCGCGATCCGCAGCTGCGCCAGCTGATGGCCAAGGTGGAGATCGTAGAGGATGAGGAATTTACGAGCGCGTACAAGGCGCTGCCGCAGACTCACCGCAGCCGGGTCAGCGTCTACACCGCGGGTGGCGAGTGCTTCGAAGCCGAAGCGGGCGGAGATGAAGACGACCTCGCTGCAAACAAGAGCGATGCGTGGATCGAGAGGAAATTTCGCGCGATGGCCGAGGATGCGCTCGGCGCCCAGCGCTGCGGCGCCCTGCTCTCCACGATATGGGCACTGGAAAAATGCACTGACGTGGGCAGCGTCGTCGCGGCCCTGGCGCTCGATTGAACAGCGCGATGCACAGGACTAGAAACAGCGAAACATTGAGTTCGACAATCCGGCCTCCGGCTTTCGCCGGAGCGACGAACCTTAATTTGGCAATTTCAGAACCCCACGACCAATTCAATTCAGGAGATGCCTCATCATGAAGAAGCTGATTGTCAAAATCGTTGCCGAACTCGATATTCCCGACGACTGGGAAATCGTCGAGCATCCCGCCGGCATGCAGGTGCTGAAGATCGGCGACAAGTTCGTCGACATCGACATCGCCCCGATCGCGACGACTGCGCTTGGAGAGGATGCAGTCTGGAGCGACGAAGACGAAGCGTTGATCAATAAGGTGCTGGATACGCTGACCGAGATGGACTCGGAACTCACCATCGAGCATCGGCATTGATGACCAGGTCCGCGAATGCATTCGCGGCAATTGTTAACTTCTGCTCAGTTCGACTCCTGGTCGCGGAGCCAAATCTCGGTTTTTGCAGATAACGCCGTTGCGGTCGCCTTCTTGATGGTTGCGATGGCGGTGGTTTCCGCCAGGAGATCAAACGGTTTTCGGAATGTTGCGAGGACCTCACCGTTCTCCCAAGAGCAGTTCGATAGTAAAAAGTTGAGCAGCAGCAACTCCGCATTCACCGTGTCGGTGACGTAGGTCTATACTTTTCGCCAATCCATAAGCGCCACGTCGCCATAGTCATAATGAAAAACATTTCACGCCATGGCCAACGAACATATTGAATTCCGGATGCAAACACTGGATGTCAAAAAACACAAGCTTTCTAGAGGTCCCTGTTTTTTGACCGTACGAGGTCTTGCGCGGCATAACAACTCATTGCGCCGCGCGCAAGCGGCCCGCCGCATGCCCTGCCTATGACTGGCGCCGGTGTCAGGCGCTCACAAATTTCTTTCCCTCGGTGGCGAGCCTAACGAGCAGCGGTGCGGGCGTCCATAATTCGCCGCAATAACCGCTGGCGTAGCGTTCGATCGCCGCCAGCACCTGAGCCAGGCCGACGTAGTCCGCATGGAACATCGGGCCACCGCGATAACGCGGAAAGCCATAACCGCTCGTGCATAGTACATCGAAGTCGGAGGCGCGCCGTGCTATGCCCCGCTCTATCATCCGCGCACCTTCGTTGACGAGCCCAAATACACAGCGCTCGACGATTTCTTCGTCGCTGATCCAGCGCCGCGCGGACCCGACATTATTGCCGACCTCAACGAGCCGCTCAGCTTCGGATTCTGACTGCGAATTGCCGGCGATACCCGGCTCGGCGCAGGGGCCGATCGCGAAACCCCAGTCCTCCAGCGCGCGGTCGATCTGCCGGGCAGATACGCCTTCCTGCAGCAAGGCCGCGGCCTGCCCGTAGTAATGCCGCAAGATGCCGTCGCCCATGCGCCCCCCGCACACGCCGGACAGCACCGGCACCTTCGACAGCCGAGTTCCCAGCGCCATGACCGTGGCCACCACCTCCGCCGCGGTGCGCTCTCCGCGGATCACTTCGAGCAGCCGTGTCACATGCGCCGGCGCGGGAAAGTGTGTGCCGATGACGTCCTGGGGGCGCGCTGTAGCCGCGGCGATCTGCATTATGTCGAGCCCACAGCTGCAACTGGCAAGCACGGCGCCAGGTTTTGCAGCCGCATCGAGGGCCTTGAACACCGATAGCTTGAGCGCCATTTCCCCGGGCAACGCCTCCACGATTATGTCGGCATCGGAAACAGTCGACAGATCTGGCGACAGGGAGATACGGCCCAGCCGCCGGTCCATCTCCGGCTGCGCCAACTGGCTGCGCGACGCCATGGCCGCGTAGCGATTGACTATCGCGGCGCGGCCGTGGTCGCGCGCCTCTCTTCCCGCATCGATAAGCCGCACCGGAATGCCGGCATCCGCGAAACACATGGCGACGTCGGTGCCGACAGTGCCCGCGCCGATGACGGCGGCGTTCCGAATCTCCCGCACCGAAGCGCCTGCCGGCAGACCGGGAAGCCGGGCCGCCGCCCGTTCCTCCAGAAACAGATAGCGCAACGCCTTGTCCTGATCCGAGCCGCGCAGCCGGTCGCTGCATCTTTCCTCGACTGCCTTGCCTTCGTCGAAAGGCAGATACACAGAGGCCTCGATACACTCCAGGATTCTGAAGGGCGCGACATAGCCGCGCTGGTTGCACTCGAGTTCAGCGCGCATTTCGTCAAAGAAGGCTTGCGGATTGTCGAGTTTGGCCATCATGTCCCGCGTCCGGCGCGTGCCTTTGCCTTGCGCCAGCAGATTCTCCGTATAACGCAGCGCCCCCTCCAGGAGATTGCCATCAACGATTTCGTCGATCAACCCGAGTTCCACGCCGCGCTCCGAGGAGATGGGATCACCGCCCAGCATTATGCGTGCTGCCTCGGCAATTGGGATCAGGCGGGGCAATCGCTGCGTGCCACCGCCGCCCGGCAGGCGGCCGATCTTCACCTCAGGCAACCCCAGCCGTGCGCCCCTTAGCGCAATGCGGTAATGGCAGCACAGTGCGAGCTCCAGGCCTCCCCCAAGAGCGAGCCCGCCGATGGCCGCAACCATGGGCTTCTGCACCGCATCCTGCAGCTTCATATCTATCCGGTTCTGCTCGGCGTTGAAGAGCGGCGTCCCGAATTCCTTGATATCTCCGCCTCCGCAAAAACTCTTTTCGGAGCCGATGATGACTATGGCCTTCACTGCCGGGTCCGCATCCGCGCGTTCAAGGCTCACGCGAATGCCTTTGCGCACTGCGTGGCTTAGCGCATTCACAGGAGGATGATCCAGCGTAATCACAGCGATTGCGCCTCGCACCAGATAATGCACAGTATTCGCGGCATCCATTTGCAAATTTCTCAGTTGTGGGGTGCGAATTTGTTAATTTTAGCCAGATTGGCCGTTTCCGGCATACACCTTTCTCGAAGCCGCTGTAACCTTCTCACTCCTCGACGCTCTCGCACCGAACAATTACCGACATCGAGGCCGTCGAACCGGTCAACAAAGCTCGCACCAGGCTCTTTGACAAAATCCGTCTCGCATGCAAACGCGCCTGATCCAGCACGCGACCGATTCAACAAACCGTTAGCGCAGGTCCTGATGCAGCCTGGCAAGCAGATTCTTAAAAAAGGACGTCCCAAACGCTGGCACGGCCTTTGTACGCGTCTATCCACGTCCTTCAGTAGCGCATTATTGCGAAACTTAAGCCCCGCGGGAGCATGCTCAAAGCTCCGCTGACGGCGCCGGAAAATGAGTATGCCGTTGCTCTGAGATAGCGCGGATGGGAAAGGTTATTAAATCAGCCGGCATCCGGGCCGAATAAGTTCGGCGGCTGCAAGGCGGCCGCAGTCGGGGTTAAACGGGTGTAGAATTTTGCTGGCGCGCGTGCCGGCCCCATCACGAGAAGAAATATCTTCGCGAGCCTGGCAGAAAAAAACGCAACGCTGTCTTTGGTGTTCTTCACAGATCGAATCAAAATGCCGCAACAGGGAGTAACTCAATGGCCAAGTCATCTCCTCTCGTTCCAGAGGACCCGATGGAATTCACGCAATTCAGCTTCAAGCCTGAGAAGGCGCTCGAGCCGGAGCTGGAGATCGTCGATCCGCACCATCATGTCCGGGACCCCGTGGGGCGTCCGCGCTATCTGTTTCAGGAACTTCTGGCGGATCTGACGAGCGGCCACAATATAATCGCGACCGTAGCCATCGAGGTGGGGGATATGTTCCGCGCCGATGCCCCGCCCGATCTGCGTCCGGTGGGTGAAACTGAGTTCCTCAACGGCATCGCGGCGATGTTTGCGAGCGGCAAGTATGGGAAGACGCTGGGCTGCGCAGGCATCGTCTCGTTTGCCGATTTGCGTTTGGGAGACAAAGTGCAGAGGGTGCTGGATGCCCATATCGCGGCGGGCGGCGGGCGATTCCGCGGCATACGGATGCCTGGCGCTTATCAGGAATCCTATGCGCCGGCGCGAATGAAGAACCGGCAGGCCGCCACCGGAATGGTAGTGCCGCCGCATCTATTGCTTGATCCCGGATTTCGCGCCGGCTTCGCCTGCCTGGGACCGCGCAATCTCTCCTTCGACGTGATGGTCTTCCATCCTCAGATACCGGACCTGATGGATCTGGCGCGCGCTTTTCCCGGCACCAGCATCATCAGCAATCATTATGGGGTACCACTGGGCCTGGGGCCGTTTGCGGGCAAGTACAAGGAAGTGTTTGTGCCTTGGCGCGCGGCGGTTCAGAAGCTGGCGCAGTGCCCGAATGTCTTTGTCAAACTTGGCGGACTGCGCAAGGCGGGAATCGCAATTCCGGGCTACACGGTGGGTGAGTTCGGCCAATATGAAGTCCAGCCGAGTTCGGCCGAACTGGCGCAGGCGTGGCGTCCGTATATCGAAACCTGCATCGAAGCTTTTGGTCCTGACCGCTGCATGTTCGAAAGCAATTTCCCGCCCGAAAAAGTAGTGTGCAACTATGTCTGCATTTGGAATGCGTTCAAGCGCGCTACCACGGGCTATTCGGCAACCGAGCGTGCGGCACTCTTCAGCGGCACTGCGGCGCGCGCCTATCGATTGTCATTGCCCAAGGCGGTGGCTTCCTAAGATTCGCGCCGGGCTGCAGAATGGCGTTTACATAAGGATCTCACGATGAAGCCACATTATGTCGCGGAGATGGTCGCTATTGGTCTGATGGTCCTGGCGTCTGGCGTGGTCTCGGGACAAACTTATCCGAGCCGGCCTGTCCGCATCGTCACTTCCCAGCCGGGAGGCGGCAATGATCTTGCGACGCGGCTGGTCGCGCAGGAGCTGGCCGGCCCTCTGGGCCAGCAGGTGATCGTCGAGAACCGGCCAAGCGGGGTGGTGATCGTCGAAGCGGTGGCGAAAGCTGCTCCCGACGGCTACACGCTGCTGCTCTACAGTGACGGGCTGTGGCTGCTGCCGCTGATGCAAAAAGTCCCCTACGATCCGGTGAAAGATCTGGCGCCGATCACGCTAGTGGGAAGAACGCCTCACGTTCTCGTCGTGCATCCTTCGCTGCCGGTAAAGTCGGTCAAAGATCTGATCGCGCTGGCCAAGGCCAGGCCGGGCGTGCTCAATTATGGCGGGAGCGTGCCGAGTTCCTCAGGGAATCTGACGGCAGAATTATTCAAATCGATGGCCGGCGTCAATATAGTGGGCATCAATTACAAGGGCAATGGACAAGCCGTCATCGCCGTCATGGCGGGCGAAGTGCATCTCTTGTTCGGAACTGCGGCCTCGGTGGCGCCGCAGCTCAAATCGGGCCGATTGAGAGGATTGGCGGTCACCTTTGCTCAACCGTCCGCGCTGGCGCCCGGCTTGCCGACGGTGGCGGCTTCCGGCCTGCCGGGATTTGAAGCGGGAACGACTTATGCCACATTCGTACCGGCCAATACACCAGCAGCGATCATTGGCCTTCTGAATCGCGCGCTGGTATCGGTGCTCAGCCGCGGAGAAACGAAAAGCAAGCTGCTGGACAATGGCATCGAAGCGGTCACCAGTTCGCCGGAGCAATTGGCGGCTACGATATCAGGGGAAGTGATCAGGATGGGCAAGGTCATCAGGGATACCGGTATCGGCGTGAATTGATCGCGGAATTCAAGCGCTCAGATTTTTAATGGGCGGTGGGCATAGTTTTGATAGAAGGAGTTAATGTATGCGTAGATGGCGCGCGCGCGTAGGATTGATCATTGCCATCCACCGCCACCACCAGCATCTCCACCAGATCATGCGTGATTCGCTTTACCACACGCGGATTGACTATCACCGAAAATGCCTCGGCCAAACTCACCGGAGTTCCTGTCTTCTCTTCCCCAAAAAGACAGGAAACTACGCAATCCGCCAAAAAGTACAAGCCCCTCCAAAAATTATTTTATCCACATCGATCCGCATCGAAATTTGATGCAATTGCCCTGCCGCCTCAGCCAATGCCGTTTATTGGAGTAACATACTGCCGCACGTTATCGAGGGAGAACAATATGTTTGTCGCTGCTACGAAAAGAGGATGCTGATGCCTACCGCTGCGCAAGTGCTGGGGAAATTCGCCGCCGAGCTCAAGTTTGCTGACCTGCCTGCGGAGGTCGTGGAGCGCTCCAAAAACTGCATGATCGATACGGTGGCGATAGCCTCGTTCGGCGCCCAGTTTCCCTGGAGCCGCACCGTAGCCGACTACGCGCGCCGCTATGGCACGGGTGGTCCCTGTTCGCTCATCGGCTATCCGGACGTTCGCGTGCACGCGCCTTATGCGGCGCTCGTCAACGGGGTGTGCACGCATGCCTTTGAGCAGGATTCGGGGCGCTATCCTCCGGCGGGCGCGCACGCCGAAGCAACCGTGCTGCCCGCGGTATTCGCGGCGTGCGAAGAAACGAAGGCCGACGGTCAGACCGCCATCGCGGCGTTCGTTGCCGGCTGCGAAGTTATGTTCAGGATAGCCCTGGCGTCGCGTCACAGCCCCGAGAAGCTGGGGTTTCATGCGCCGGGACTGACCGGTCCGTTTGGAGCGGCGATTGGGGCCGGGTGCGTGTTCGGACTCAGCGCCGAGCAGCTCGTCCATGCGCTCGGTATCGCCGGATCGCTTTCCTCAGGGCTGCTTGCCTTCAGCAAGTCCGAGCAGGGCGGTATGGTGAAGCGCCTGCATCTCGGACGCGCGCCCGAATCCGGCGTACTCGCGGCGCGGCTCGCAAGCGCCGGCTATACCGGTCCCGAGACCGTGCTCGATGGAAAGTTTGGGTTTACGGAGGTCTATTGCCGCGATGCCGAGCCGGCGCTGCTGACGGCGGATCTGGGCAAGGATTGGGAGGTGATGCGCATCAGCATGAAGCGCTACGCCTGCCACATGTACGCACAGACCGCCATGCAGTCGATGCGCGGACTGATGTCGGAACATGCATTCGGCGGCGCGGATGTCGCGAAGGTTCTGATCGAGGGCAACGAGAAGCTCGCCAGTCATCACAACATTCTCGAGCCGGGCGATCTCATGCAGGCGCAGTACAGCGTGCCGTTCTGCGTTGCGCTGGCAATGTTTCGCGATCCCGACGATCCGAATTCCTTCGTTGCGAACGGGGTGGACGATCCTGCGATACGCGCCGCCTGCCGCATCATGGAACTGCGCGCCAGTCCGGATTTCAGTCATTCGCCGTATCCGACGCGTATCACGGTGCGGCTCAAGGACGGCCGCGAATTCGTGCGCGTCGGCGAATATTTCAGGGGCATGCCGAACGACCCGCTGAGCCGTGACGACCTGCGCCGCAAGTTCATGCTGCTCACTGCGACGACCAGAGCGCGCCCCGTCGCCGAGCGTTTGCTCGAGCGGCTGGAGCATTTCGAAACACAGGCGCAGTTTTCACTGGCGTGATATCTCCGGCTCGATGAAGCGTCCTGTGACGCCCATGCGCCTCACAGGACAGCCGCGCTACATGTATCTCCCGCCCATGCAAAGCAGGCGGTCGCCTGTTACGCCGGTCACCCCGTAATAGCCGGGAGATTCCTCAGCGCCCCTTTCCAGGGTGGCTAATCGCGCCTCCGCCCCACAACAGCAGGGCGTTGACCCAGAATATCGGAAACAATCCAAACGCGGCCGCGAGGACACCGAATGCGGCCGTGCCAACCAGACGGGTGAGATCACCATCACGACCTAAAAGGCAGCCTGATTCGAGAAACGCCGAGCGTTGCCGCGAATGAAGGAGCAATTCATCGCCGCCCACGGCTCAGCGAAATGATCAACCTCTACTACCGGCAAGCGGCGTGACAGGTGTCATCTCGATTTCTGGATATTACTGGTTACATCATCGCCGCAATGTGGAATCGCGGAACGCTACATGATGCGTCCGCCGGCGCAGCAGATGCGGTCGCCGGTCACGTAAGAAGAGTCGTCGGAGGCGAGGAACAAAGCGACCTTGGCAACTTCTTCCGGGGTACCGAAGCGCCCCAACGGAGTATCCTTGAGCATAGGCGGGTTCGGGTCACCGCCCGGATCGATATACCACTGCGGGCGCAGGCGCACGGTCTCGATGCCCGACAGCGCGATCAGGTTGGCACGCACGCCATAGGGCCCGAGTTCCAGCGCGAGCGACTTGATGAGGCCGTACAGCCCGTGCTTGGAAGTCGCAGTCGCCGAGCCGCTCGGCGACGCCGCGAGCGATGCCCGCCCGCCGAGAGCGACGATGCTCCCGCTTCGGCGTTCCATCATCTGCGGCGCAAGCGCCTTAGCCAGATAAAACGTCGAGTGCAGGTTCACCGCGAACACGCGGTGCCATTCGTCGTAATCGTACTTCCAGAACTCCTTGTGCGGCCTGATCGCGGCCACGTTCACCTGCACGTCGACCTTGCCGAAACGCTTTAATCCCTGGGCTACGGCATCGTTGACGGATGCCGGGTCTGCGACGTCGGCCAGGAGCGGCAGCGTCTGCACGCCCATGCTCTCGCACTCGCGGGCCACCTTGTTCAGCTCGTCGCCGAGCTCGCGGGCGATAAGGATGAGATCCGCCCCTTCGCGAGCGAACGCGAGCGATATCGCCCGCCCGGTATTACGGCCGGCGCCTGCGATCAGCGCGGTTTTTCCTTTGAGTCGCATGCGATCCTCTGTATATTGGTATGGCCTGAGACAGGCGCGACGCGATATTGGATTTTTAATCACATTACCAACACACCGTCCAAATTGCAAATGCCCCGCTGTGTGCAAATCGAATCGGGTGTAAACTTCACAGCGTCATCCCCTATTATCGCAAAAGCGGAAGCCATCCTATGCTGATGAAACGCTGCGCGGCGACACTCACAGTTCCTGCTCTGATCATGATTGCGGCGCCGGCCGCCGCCCAGAGCTTTCCACAAAAGCCCATACGCATCCTTGCCGGCGAACCGGGCGGCAGCACCGATTTCGTGGCGCGGCTGGTCGCGCAGGGCATATCCCCAAGCCTCGGCCAGCCGGTGATCGTGCAAAACCACGGCGGCAGTGATCTGCCGCAGCTCGTGGCGCGCTCTGCTCCCGACGGCTATACGCTGCTGCTCAACGGCAGCACCGTCTGGCTGCTGCCGTACCTGCAGGACAACGCACCGTACGATCCGGTGCGTGATTTCGCCCCGATCACGCTGATCACTTCCGCGCCGCAGGTGCTGGTCGTGCACCCGTCCTCTCCGGTGAATTCGGTGCAGGAGCTAATAGCACTGGCGAAAGCCAAACCCGGATCGCTCAACTTTTCGTCTTCACCCGCTGGCGGCTCATCTCATCTCGCCGGAGAATTGTTCAAGTCCATGGCTGGCGTCAACATCGTCTGGGTGCCCTACAAGGGCAGCGGGCCGGCCCTGCTCGCGCTCTTGAGCGGTGAGGTCCAAATCACGTTTGCGACGCCGCTTTCCGCCGCTCCGCACATCAAATCCGGAAAATTGAGAGCGTTGGCCGTCACCAGCCCCGAGCCCTCGGCACTGTCCCCCGGACTGCCGACGGTCGCCACCTCCGGGGTGCCCGGGTATGAATCGCGCTCGATACAGGCGATCTGGGCGCCCGCACGCACGCCGGCCGCCGTCGTCAGGCGGCTGAATCAGGAAATGGTGCGCGCCCTCAATCATCCTGTAACCAAACAACGGGTTTTCGACAACGGCTCCGAGATTGTCGCCGATACGCCGGCAGACGCGGTGGCCGTTATCAAGGCCGACATGAACCGGATGGGCAAGGTGCTCAAAGCTGCGCACATTCGGGTCGAGTCGTAGAATCTGCGTTGCACAGACTTCTGTCCGTCCCGGGCGTGCTGAGGCAGCGGCAGGGCGAGCGAGCTGCTTGCTAACTTTTCCGTTGAGCTCGCCTGCTCTACTCCTCCTCCACCGGCTGCGTTGCGATCCCGTAGGTCCCGTAAAAGAAATGGCCGCAGTGGGTTGATCCACCGGATACAAAGAGCAGATATTGCTCTTGGCGCTCCAGCGCCGGCACCGTCGCCTCGGGGTCCTGCTCTAACATCTGCAGCTCGGGGTGATTTATCCACCTGCCGCCGGGATCCTTAGGCATGTTGTGCAGCCCCAGCACGGTGCCATGCCCGGTAATGTCGCGCAACCGCACGCGGCAGTGAGCGTGCAGCCAAGCCTGCACATCCTGCTTGCTCATACCGGCCTGCGCCAGCGTAACCGCCCGCGTAGGACTCAGGATGATGGGATGATACGGACCGTGGTAGTACGTTTTTTCATCGGTGTTTCCGATCTGTGCCGATGGCCGTTCCCTCACCCAGGTTCCCGCACCCGCGTTGCGATAAGACATCATGGAACCGATGTTCTGCATCGTGTCCACGGCAGTCTTGGAGCGCGAATCGATGATGTCTGCGGGGCCGGTGACGATTGCGACCGTCACCGCACTCTGCTCCCGCCGATACCCTTGGTCTACGTGGTACGGCGGCCATGGACTCGCTTCCTCATTCTCGGCGAGACACATGCCGAACTTGGCGGGCAATCCTATGAAATTGGGATCACCCGACCCGGGTTTGCAATTGCCGATATTGATCAGGCACAGCCGCAGCGCACGCCCGATCGCGGTGTTGGCGCGGTTGACCACACCCGGTCCCATGGCCGTTAACCCAACATTGAGTCCCGCCCGACTGGCAGCCGGACCATTTACCAGGATCAATGGCGATTCGGCATGACCGGAAACCTGCATGTCGCGATGATTCATTTGCGGCTGCGCGAGACAGGCGATAGCCGCGAGCAGCACTGGAAACTGCTCCGGCCCGCAGCCCGCCATCACGGCATTGATCGCGATTTTTTCCACGGTAGCGAGGCCAAAGCCCGGCTCCATTACCATAAGCACTTCCTGAGGATCACGCCGCGTCGCCTTCAGCAGGCGTTCGACTGCGGCCGGTGTCGGCGGAACGACGGGCAGGCCGTCGCTTAAGTCCCGTGCTTCGAAAAAACGGTTGACCGCATTCAATCCTTCCGGTGTGTCGTCGATCTCTACGGTGTGGATCTCAGAAGACTTTGCCGCGGCCGGCAAGGACGGGTGGACGGTGGGTGCGGTCAGGCCGCTGATGACGGCGTCGATCTGCTCATCGACCATCGCGTGTATGAATTCCACGGTCTGCCCGGTCGTCGCGTGCGGTATGGTGACGAACGCGGCGCCCCGCTGGCCCCAGCCATCGACGCAAGACTGCCATGCGCGCACAAAACTCCGCGCGACGATGCCGACGGTCGGAATGCAGACCTTTTCCAGAGCAACCATGTCGTGGGCAAGCCACGACGTGCAGCCGCCTCAATGCGCGGTGGCGCCCACCACTGCGTCCACTTCGAGCGCGATGCGCGCCGCTTCTTCGGCGTCGATGTGGACCGTGCGCCCGAGTGCGGGACGGCCGGGCCTTACATTTCCGCCATAGCGTTCGAATTTTATGCCGGGATAGCGCCGTCTCAGGTGCTCGGCCACCCGCTCCACCGCAATGTCCGCACCGCCGGTGATGCCACCAGCCTCTTTCGTATTGTTGTTATAGAGCCCGATGGTCTTGCCTTCAAGGCTCCCGAGGCGCGGCGCCGGCAGCACCTTATGCCCCGCACGATCCGCTGCGGGCGACATGATGCGCAGCTTCATTGGTCCTCCTCAGTCTGGCGCAAAACGCAGCCGAGACAATCTCGCTTGCGATGCCCTCTGAGGATAGCTTTGCGCCATGGCCCTGTCAAACCTGCCGAGCCCGCCCCGGCCGTAAATAAACGCTTGGCCACCGCTGGCGGCTTACGGTTAAAATCCAGTTTGCCCAAACTCAATGGCATCTTGATGGATTATCGACGCCTCGGATCGAGCGGCCTCAAAGTTTCCAAGATATGTCTGGGCACGGCCTCGTTCGGCGAACGCACGAGCGCAGCAACCGCGGCGCGCATTGTTCATTCCGCCGTCGATGGCGGCGTTAACTTCATCGACACGGCGGACAGCTACGGCGCCCGGCCAGGGGATGCGGAACGCATCGTAGGCCGGTTGATCGCGCGAGAGCGCCACCGCTGGGTGCTGGCAACCAAAGTTTCGCGCACGCTGGACAGGCAAGATCCGAATTCCGGCGGACTCAGCCGCAAATGGATGATACGGGCAATCGACGGCAGCCTAAAGCGACTTGCGACCGACTACATCGACATTTATTATCTGCACCACGACGACTACAATACGCCGCTCGAAGAGACGCTGTGCACGCTGGGCGACTGCATCCATGCCGGCAAGGTTCGCTATTTCGGAGTTTCTAATTTTCAGGCCTGGCGCATCGCCGAGCTCGTCAAGGAGTGCGAGCGAATCGGAGTGCCCAAGCCCATCGTGGTGCAGCCGTTCTACCATGCGCTCTACCGAGTGGCTGAAGTCGAGATACTGCCGGCCTCGGCGCATCTCGGTATGGGAATCGTCCCGTATGCGCCGCTTGCACGCGGCATGCTGACCGGAAAATACCTGCCCGGTAAAAGCCCGCCTAAGGATTCACGCGGCGGCCGCGGACAGCGCAACTTTCTCGACTCTGAGTACCGCGCGGAATCGCTGCAAATAGTGCAGCAACTCAAGAAGCACGCGGAAAGCAAAGGCATCAAGCTCGCGCATTTCGCGCTGAACTGGGTGCTCAACAATGCACTCGTCACCGCCGTTCTTACAGGCCCGCGCACGCTCGAGCATTGGCGCGATTACCTCGCCGCCCTGAATTATAATTTTGATGCCGCGGACGAAGCGTTGGTCGACAGCTTTGTTCCGCGCGGCCACTCCTCCACCCCCGGCCATACCGACCGGAAATATACGGTAGCCGGCCGCATAGCGCGCGCCCCTTAAACTGGAGTCACTGCAAGCGCGGCCGCGCTTCAGCTTGATGTGAACTTCTGAGTGCGGCTTCTTATCCAGAGTTGGCGCTTCAGCACACTAGACCAAGTATGGTCAAAATGCCCGTCCGCTCAGTTTCACAGGAAAAAATGTGCCTGAATCGAGCCGGGAGCGCCATGTCGCCGACTAAATTCGTGCAGCCGCTAGACGCTGCTTAGCTACAATTTTAGGCACCCGCATTGTCAGCACCGGCGCTCTTGCCTGTGCCCTCGTCAATGCGACCACGCTGCTCCTCCCACTATAGCGGCACATCATCATAGAAGTCGAAGAGGGTGATCCCCGATGGTAGATCGTCGTCCAAGATTGCGGCAACGATGTCGGGCGCAAGGCTGGTTAGTTTTACCAGCCCCCGGATGTAACGCTCCCCCAGCTTCTCGCGCTCGGCAATTCCCCTGAGCGAATCCTTCTATTGAGATTTACATCTGATCAGGCAGAACGCTTATCACAGCGCGCGATATCCATGATCGCGCCGATGTCGCTCAGCGTCTCGATGCGATCGGCAAGGTCCAGCATGCGCTGGGCGTCACTTGCTTTTAGCAGCGGCTGCGCGCACGACAGGAACTTGGCGCGCTGCTGCTCCGGCGTCAGCGGATTGCCGGCCCAGCCCGCGAGCTGGTCTTGGCGTTTGGAAAGTTTTTTTCCATCCTTGAGCGTCACCGTCACCGTCGCGTGCATGTCCTCGAGCGTCGCCGTTATGGACTTGTCGGCCTTGTACTGAACCTTGGGCAGCAAGGCCCTGACGTCGGCGGCCTGCATGCGCTCTGTGCTATAGGAATCGATGGTGACGGCGCCATCGAGCAGCGCGATCAGCGTGGAGTACTGGGTGCTGTGCTTCGCATCCAGACCGTCCCTGGGTGCTGCGCGGTCGACCGAAGACAGCGGCGGCTGCACGATCTCGACTGAAGCTATCTGATCTGGTTTGAACGCGTGTTCACGTTTCAGCGCGAGCGCCGCATCGATCGCGCGGTGTATCAGGTAGATGCACGGATAGGCCTTGAAGCCCACACCCGGCTTGATCATCCAGAATGGGGAGCCGAATCCCTCGAGCAGCAGTTCGGGCCTCGACTCTTTCATGAAGGTGTCGAAATATCCTTTGGGCCCGAACACGTCCGCGCTCGCGGTCCAGCCCATGCGCGCGAGCAGCGCGCACTCCACACCCATGCGCGCCGAGTGCCCCGCGTGCGAGGGCTTGGTCATGGTTCCGGAATTGGAGCCGAGGCTGCCCGCCTTCGATCCGGCCAGGCCCAGCGCCATCGCCATTTGCTTTGGATCGAGCTTGAATGCCTTCGCAGCCCCGGCAGCCGCGCCGAACATGCCGGTCGTGCCGGGCTTGTGAAAGCGCCCGGAGAGGCCGGTGCCGGCGAGCCGCACGCGCGCCTGCACTTCAAACGCAGCGACGACGGCTTCGAGGACCTCTGCGCCCGACAGGCGCTGGCCTTCCGCGATCGCGAGTATGGCGGGCACGGTCGGCGATGCCGGATGATTCGGTGGCGACCACGCAGCGTCGTACTCGAGCACGTTGGCGAGCGTGCCATTGACGAATGCGGCATTCGGCATCGAAGTCTTGAAGCCGCCGGACACCACGCTCGCCTGCGGCTCTCCGCCCTGCTCGCGCACGTATGGAATCAGGATCGCGACGGTTTCAGGCGCGCGCGTCGCGCCCGCGAGCATCACCGCGAGCGTGTCCGTCACGACCTGTTTCGCGACTGCTACCGCCTGCTTCGGCAGCGTGTCGAATTTGATCGCCTGTATGCGCTCTACGAACGCCGCGGTGATGGGTGTCTCGCTCATGGCAGTGCAGTAGCCTTTGATTGACTATTCAGGTTTGGACGGGGCCGGATCGAGCTCCAGCACCTTGGCATTGAAGCGGCCTTTGCGCGTGCGCGTAATCGTCACTTCTTTGAATCCGCCGGCTTTGACAAAGGGCTCGTTGTCGGCGAATGCCTGCGCTTCCGCGCGGCTTGCGGCGTCGATCATATAAACGTTGCCGAGATTGCCCTTGCCATCGTCGCCGAGCAGAGGACCGGCGTAAAAAACCATGGCGTCCCGCGCCTTGAGGTAGGGTCCATGTTCAGCCCGGCCTGCGGCCCGGGCGGCTTCTGCATTGGGTCCGGCTATGCAAGTGATGATCCACAACATCGCATTCTCCTCGAGTGAGCTACACGCTTTTTTGCAAGCCTGGCATCAGCTCATCAACCTGAATTGACGCCCATTTTTGATCTGCATCGCCGTGCTAGAATCGACCCGCAGTTTAGCGCATGATGTCTGAATAGTGCAGAAAAAAGCAGCTGCAGCGCCGCGGCAAGGTGCATTGATGGGCCGGCTGTCGCAGGACAGTCAAGGAAGGGAATAAGATGAAACCCGCTCTCGGATTCCAACTCAGAGTTGCCGCCGCAACTCTGCTTCTGTGCGGTGCACCGATCGCCCTCGCCCAAACGCCCTATCCGTCCAAGCCCGTGCGCATCGTCACCGCCGATGCCGGCGGCAGCAGCGACTTCTTTGTGCGCGTGCTCGCGCAGGAGCTCTCCAAGGCGCTGGGCCAGCAGTTCATCGTCGACAACCACGGCGGGGCCGGCTCCGCGCCCGGAGAAAATGCAGCGCGGGCGGCGCCCGACGGCTACTCGCTGCTCTTCTACACCATGAATCTCTGGATCACGCCGCTCTTGCAGAAGGCGAACTACGACCCAATCGCGGATTTTGCGCCGATCACGCTGGCGACCAAGGCGTGCAGCGTGCTGGTGGTTACGCCCTCGCTGCCGGTCAAATCGGTAAAGGATCTCATCACCCTGGCCAAGGCCAAGCCCGGAGACCTGGTCTACGCTCACGGCTCCGCAGGCTCGGCATCGCATCTCGCTGGAGCGATGTTCCGCTCGATGACGGGCGTGCAGATGCTGAATGTTCCTTACAAAGGGTCGGCCCAGGCGTTGATCGATGTGATGGCAGGCCAGGCGCAGTTGATGTTCCCCAATTCCGCGGTCGTGCCGCCGCACCTCAAGTCCGGCAAACTGAAAGCGCTGGCCGTCACCAGCGCGGAACGCTCGCCGCTGTTTCCCGATCTGCCTGCCGTCTCCGAGACGGTGCCGGGCTTTGCAGCGACGACCATGAATGGATTTTGGGCGCCCGCCAGGACGCCCGAAGCCATCGTCCGGCGCCTCAACCAGGAAGCGGTGCGCATCATACGCACGCCTGAGATGAAGAGCAGGCTTGCCACCAACGGCATCGAGCCCGTGGGCAGCTCGCCGCAGGAGTTCGCGGCCACCATCGCCGAGGACATGACGCGCTGGGCCGCAGTGATCAAGGCTGCTCACATCCGCGCCGACGACTGAGCGCACGCAGCTGCGCCCCGCGCAACCACTCAAATTTTTTAGGATATCATCATGGGAATGGACTTAGGACTCGAGGGCAAAACCGTACTCATTACCGGCGCCAGCCGCAACATGGGCATGCTCGCTGCGCTGGCCTTTGCGCGCCAGGGTGCAAACCTCGCAATCTGCACCAGCGCCAAGATGGACGAACTCAACAAAGTGGCGGACGAAGCGCGAGCGCTCGGCGCCAAGGTGGTCGCGGAGCGCTGCAACATCACCGAAGCCGCGAGCGTCAAAGAATTCGTGCGCAAGACGCACGCTGCGCTGGGGCGCGTGGACGTTGCGATCAACGCCGCCGGCGGCCGCTGCGAAAACGACTTCCTGAATCTCACGGTCGAAGAGTGGGACAAGGCGTTCGCCGTGAACGTCACCGGCCCGATGCTCGTGTGCCAAAGCGTGATACCGCTGATGAAGGAGCGCAACTGGGGCCGCATCATCA
>CAIVHG010000109.1 GCA_903905655.1 uncultured beta proteobacterium
ATCGTGTCGTACATGTGCCAGAGCCAGTTGTCCTCGGACATGTTGCCGAGCGAGGCACCGATGCCCCCCTGCGCCGCCACCGTGTGCGAGCGCGTCGGGAACACCTTGGTGAGCACTGCGACCCGCAGATTGCCCTCCGCCAGCTGCAGCGCAGCGCGCAACCCGGAGCCGCCCGCTCCTACCACCACTGCATCGAACTTCCGTATCGCGATCGCCATCTCAAATACTCCAGAGCAGATGCACCGACCAGAAGGTGCATGTGATGAGCCACAGAACCGCCAGCACATCCAGCACGAACCGCAGGCTGTTGCTCTTGACGTAATCCATGAAAATATTGCGCACGCCTATCCAGGCATGCAGGAACACACTCAGCAGAAAAAGCGAGGTCGCAAGCTTCATCCACTGCGGCGCGAAAAGCATACGCCAGGCCGCGAAGTCGAGCTTCGGCGCGAGCGCGACGTCCACGGCGAAGATCACCGTATAAATGAGCAGCACCGCCGCAGTGATCATTTGGAATAACCAGTCGCGCAGTCCGTAGTGCGCGCCGACGACGTGGCGATTTACCATATGCAAACTCCCACCAGAACCGTCAGGATGATGCCGCCGGCGATCGCCAGCTTGGCGGTCAGGCGCGCAGCCGGCAGATCGAGCCCCATTCCAAGATCGAGGAACAGATGGCGCGTGCCGGCGCACAGATGATGGAAATAGCCCCACATCAGCGCCAGCGCAATGAGCTTGCACAGCGGATTGGAGAGTATTCCCTTGAACTGCGCGTAGCTCTCGGGTGAAGTGAGGCTCAGCTGCAGCCACCAGATGAACAGCGGCAGCGCAAGAAACAGAACGAAGCCGCTGGCCCGGTGCATGATGGACATGATGCCGGGTATGGGCAGCGAGATCTGGAAGAGATTGAGATGCTTGGGGCGGGTGCGAGTCTGCATGGGATTATGGCTGAGAGCAATGTGTTTTTATCTGCCCCGCGCATGTGAGGGAGCGCATGCCCGGGATTCCGGTTTTACTCATAATCGCATCGGATTTTAGCAGTAAACCCAGAAACTTGAGAAGGGTTTTCGATTTCTTTGAGATTGATGTTTGCGATTAATCAAAGTTTGCGATTAATCAAAGAAGCTCCTTTGCATGCGCCGGACAATCGCCTGCACTTACGCGTGCCTCAGTCGCCACGCTTGGTGCGCGGCGGTAAATGCGTTTGTTTTGACACCCGGCGCGGATGTTCGCTATCATCGAAACCAGTCGCAACTCTGCTGCGCAGTGATCCTTAGCACCCGCCTGTGGGCCTATAAACACGTGTTTTTTCTAATTGTTCCAGGAGCAATAACATGAAACGTCCTGCACGAGTTGCCGTGACCGGCGCCGCCGGCCAAATCGGCTACAGCCTCTTATTCCGCATCGCATCCGGTGAGATGCTCGGCAAAGACCAGCCGGTCATTCTGCAGATGCTCGAAATTCCCGATGAAAAAGCGCAAAAAGCGCTGCGCGGCGTGATGATGGAACTCGACGACTGCGCGTTCCCGCTGCTGCACGGCATGGTTGCCGCCTCAGATCCCAAGGTCGCGTTCAAGGACGCCGATTTTGCGATCCTGGTGGGTGCGCGCCCGCGCGGCCCCGGCATGGAGCGCAAAGACCTGCTCGAAGCGAACGGCAAGATCTTCGCGCCTCAGGGCAAAGCGATCAACGACGTCGCGAGCCGCGACGTCAAGGTGCTGGTAGTCGGCAATCCCGCCAACACCAACTGCCTGATCGCGATGAAAAACGCGCCGGACCTCAAGCCCACGCAGTTCACCTCCATGATGCGGCTCGATCACAACCGCACCATCACCCAAGTCGCGCAGAAGATCGGCAAACCGATCACCAGCGTGCAGAAGATCTCGGTATGGGGCAATCACTCGGCAACCCAGTATCCCGATCTGTTTCATGCAGTGGCGGACGGCAAGCCGCTGTGGCCGCAGATCAACGATCAGGCATGGCTCGAAAAGGACCTGATCCCGGTCATCCAGCAGCGCGGTGCCGCCATCATCCAGGCACGCGGCCTGTCCTCGGCGGCGAGCGCAGCCAATGCCGCCATGGACCACATGCGCAACTGGGTCCACGGCACGCCGGACGGCGACTGGGTCAGCATGGGTGTGCCCGCGGATGGCAGCTACGGTGTGGCTGAAGGCGTGCTCTACGGCTATCCCTGCCGCTGCAAAAACGGAAGCTACGAAATCGTGCAGGGCCTCACGGCAAGCGAGTTCAGCCAGGCGCGCATGAACGCGAGCCTCAAGGAACTGCACGAGGAACGCGACGCCATCAAGGCGCTGCTGGGCTAAACCGCAACGGGCAGCGCCGCGCGCTCAGGCGGCAGTTTCGTCCTGATGGGCGAGCCGCTGCCCGTGCTCACGCGTGGCGTGGAAGCCCACTTTGGGCCAGCGCTCGATCGTGAGCTGCAGGTTGTACTTGTTGGGCGCCAGATAGACCGGATTGGCGTCCACGTCTTCGCCCATGTTCACCGCATTCTCCTGCTCGAACTGGCGCCGCACCGCGGCATCGGGAAAGGTCAGCCAGCGCGCGGTGTAGATCTGCGTCGGATCGTAGACTGCGTCCACCCGGTATTCGCTTTGCAGCCGCTGCACGACGACGTCGAACTGCAGCGTCCCCACCGCGCCCAGCAGCAGCCCGTTGCCGAGGCCGGTGTCAAACACCTGGATTGCACCCTCCTCGCCCAGCTCGCGCAATCCCTTCTGCAGCTGCTTGGTCTTGAAAGGATCGCGCGCGCGCACCAACTGAAAGATCTCAGGGGCAAAATACGGGATGCCCTTGAACCCGAGGGCTTCCCCGGCGCTCAGCGTGTCTCCGATCTGCAACTGCCCGTGATTGTGGATGCCGAGAATGTCGCCGGCGACCGCTTCCAGGCTCGCCACGCGCTCGTTCGCCATGAAGGTCAGCGCATTGGCGAGCTTCATCTCGCGACCGCTACGCACGTGGTGCACTTTCATGCCAGGCTCGTAGAGTCCTGAACACACGCGCAGGAACGCGATGCGGTCGCGGTGCTTGGGATCCATGTTGGCCTGAATCTTGAAGACGAAGCCGCTGAAACCAGGCTCGGCGGGATTGACCACACGCACGCCGGCGTCGCGCGGCTGCGGCGGCGGCGCCCATTCGGTGAGCGACTGCAGCACCTCCTGCACGCCGAAGTTGTTGATGCCCGAGCCGAAGAATACGGGCGTCTGCCGGCCGGCCTGGAAGCGTGCCAGATCGAACGGCGGACTCGCGCTGCGCAGCAGCCCGACGTCCGCGCGCAGCTGCTCCACCTCCGCTGGATACAGCCGGTCGAGTTCCGGGTTGTCGAGGCCCGAGATCACCTGCGCATTGTCGTTACGCCGCTCCTCACCGGGCGCGAAACGCAGCAGCTGATCGTTGAGCAGATGGAACACGCCGCGGAACGACTTGCCCATCCCCAACGGCCAGGTGACCGGCGCGCAGTCGATCTTGAGCACCGACTCGATTTCCTCGAGCAGCGCCAGCGGGTCCCGCACTTCGCGGTCCATCTTGTTGACGAAGGTGATGATGGGGGTGTCGCGCAACCGGCACACTTCAAGCAGCTTGATGGTCTGCGTCTCCACGCCTTTCGCGGCATCGATAACCATCACCGCCGCATCCACTGCGGTCAGCACGCGGTAAGTGTCTTCCGAAAAATCCTCGTGCCCTGGCGTGTCGAGCAAGTTGATGGTGTGGCCGGCATATTCGAACTGCATCACCGAGCTGGTGACGGAGATGCCGCGCTGTTTCTCGATTTCCATCCAGTCCGAGGTCGCGTGGCGCGAACTCTTGCGCGCCTTCACCGTGCCCGCGAGCTGGATCGCGCCCCCGAACAGCAGCAGCTTTTCGGTGAGCGTGGTCTTGCCGGCGTCCGGATGCGAGATGATCGCAAAGGTGCGCCGGCTGGCGATAGCGCGGGTAAGCTCGGCGGGAAAGGCCCGGTCGTTCATCGGCGGTGCAACGCTCCATAAAGGCAACGCACGCGGTGCGCGCGCTTCTGCGCAAAATAAAAACCGCCGGCCGGACTTTGCGGCAGGCGGTAGCGCAACTATTATATCAGCCGCGCGCCCGCTTCGATAAGGCGATTCGAAACGCTACGGCGCGCCGCCCGGAAAAATTCCCCATCGATGGAATATCCAGCCGCCTCAGCGCGTATGCTAAAAACGCATCTCACCGAAAAGGAAACGCCGATGAAGACCCTTGCCGCCGCCCTGATGCTCTGCAGCAGCGCGCTCCTCGCCTCAACTGCAGTCGCACAAAACCTGAACGTGCGCGGGGAGATCACCGCCGTTTCCGGCAACACGATTTCCGTGAAAACCCGTGACGCGCGCGTGGTGCAGGTTGATGTGCCCGATAACACGCCGGTGTCAGCCACCGCGACCGTGCAGTTCGCCGATTTCAAGCCCGGACAGGTGCTGGCGGTAACGACCATCAAGCGCGCCGACGGTGCGACGGTAGCGATCGACGTGCGCCCGATCTCGGCGACCGCCAATCAGGGACTCTCACCCTACGATCTGCAGCCGGAATCGACGATGACCAATGCAGCGCTCGAAGCCGTGATCCAGTCCACGAGCGGCGGCGAAATGACGCTCAATTACAAGACCGGCACCGTCAAAGTGCTGGTGCCCGCGGGCACGCCGATGTCGCGCGCGGTGCCGGGCCAGCGCTCGGACCTGAAGCCAGGCGAATCCGTATTCATCGTTGCCAAGCCTGCGGCCGACGGCAAACTCAGCGCTGTGCGCGTCCAGGTAAGCAAGGACGGCGTCAAGCCCACGCAATAGTCAGCAGCCGGGCGCGCGTTACTTCTCGAAATCCGTGCGCTCGTTGACCGGCAGCCGCTGCAGATAGCGGCGCAGGCAATCGAGCGCCAGCTCCACCGCGCCCAGCCGCACCCAGTCGCGCCCGCCGATGATGCGGCTGCGCCTGGAGACAACCTCGTTTCCACCCGCGATCGCAAGGCACACGCTGCCAGTAAACTCGCTGCGATCCGCGCCCTCGGCCAAGTCGATCAGCACCGCCAGCGCATGGCTCGCACCGGTGTGCCGCTGCGCGGCGCGCGCCGCGGCCTCTGCGCTCTCAATGCTCACCTCGCTCAACTGCAGCGCGGCAGCCAAACCGATGGCGGTGCACAATTCGTTAAGCTCGCGCGCGACGATGCCACGGCGGAACACGCGCTCTGCTCCCGGCAATGGCGCGATGCGGGCGGCGATCCCTCCGCCAGTGAAGGTCTCCACCACGCACAGCGAGGCCTCGCAGTTCACGAGTTCCTCCAGGACAACGCCCTCGAGCGTGCGCTCGTCCTCGGCGAGGATAAAGTTACCGAGCCGGCTGCGCACTGCGTGCTCGACCGGCGCCAGCTTGGCGCGGATATCGTCCATGTCGCGACCGCGCACCGTGAGCTTGGTCTCGAGCTGCGGATAGTGCGCACGAAAGCCGAGCTTTACGCTGCCTTCGGGCGCGAGCGCCTCCACGCCTGCGAGCATGGTGTCCACGTGCGACTCGCCCAGCCCATAGGAATGAAAGCGCTTGAGGTAGATCGCCGTTTGCGCGCCGCTCTTGGCCAGCAGGCGCGGAATAATCTCCGACTCCAGCATGCGCCGCAACTCGCGCGGCACACCCGGCGTGAAATAAAAGCGCGCGCGGCCGATGACGAGCGCAAATCCGCAGGCCGTGCCCACCGGATTGTCGATCATTTCGGCGCCGGCCGGCAGCATCGCCTGCTTGCGGTTGCTGGGCGGCATCACGCGGCTGCGACGCTCGAAATAGGATTCCATGCGCACCAGCCACTCCTCCGACAGCACCAGCGCGACCCCGGCAGCGCGCGCCGCGATTTCCTGCGACAGATCATCGACCGTCGGACCGAGCCCGCCATTGACGATCACCACATCGGCGCGCTGCCCGGCAAGCTGAAACGCCGCGAGCAGGCTCGCGCGCTCATCGCCGACCGTCGTCTCCCAGCTCACCGGGAACCCAAAGTCCTCGAGCTTCTGGCTGATATAGCTGAAGTTGGTATTGACGATCTTGCCGGTGAGTACCTCGTCTCCCGTGCATATGACTTCGATGCGCATGCTGTAGTATCCAGGTAAAGTGCGCGCGGGCAACGGCCAGCGGCACACAGCTATTTTAGTTTAGGGAATCTCTGATTAAGTAGTTGCAATGTGGTTTAGTGGGTGTGCGAATGAGCGAATTGATAAAATCGAGGTGGTTTGC
>CAIVHG010000110.1 GCA_903905655.1 uncultured beta proteobacterium
GCGACGGTGCGCAGCGCAGGCTCATCGGGCGCCAATCCGTTCGCGTGCATCGTGGCGGGGATCGCCAGCCTGTGGGGACCGGCGCACGGCGGCGCCAACGAAGCCGTGCTGAAGATGCTGGACGAAATCGGCGACGTGAAGAATATCGATGCCTTCATCAAGCGCGTGAAGGACAAGAACGACACGGCGATCATGTATGGGTTCGGGCATCGGGTGTACAAGAATTATGATCCGCGTGCGAAGCTGATCCAGAAGACCTGCTATGAGGTGCTGGAAGCGTACGACCTGAAGGACGACAAGCTGTTCAAGCTGGCGCTGGCGCTGGAAAAGATCGCTCTGGAGGACGAATACTTCATCAGCCGCAAGCTGTATCCGAACGTGGACTTTTATTCGGGCATCGTCTACAAGGCGCTGGGCATTCCAGTGGCGCTGTTCACCGCGCTGTTTGCGGTCGCGCGCACGGTGGGTTGGATCGCGCAGTGGAACGAGATGATCGAGGATAAGGATCAGAAGATCATGCGTCCGCGCCAGCTCTACATGGGTTACGACAAGCGCGACTTCGTCCCGCTCGCCAAACGCAAGTAGCCACCTGCCGAGAGGCGGCTGCGCTTTGAGGCGCAGCCGAAGGGGGCCACGCAGTGCGCGTGCGCTGTGGTGGCTTTCGTGGACTGCTGCCTTCTTACCGTTTCAGCCATGGCACTCACTTCGATGTCATCGTCAGCGGGCTATCCTGCCGCGCGCCACGCGCATCCCACGCTTCTTGCAAAGATGAACAAGATCCGTGCGGTCTATGGGCGCACGCTGAAACCATGATCCGCTGCACATGAATGAGCAGGCACAGGGTAGAGCAAAGGCCGGCATAGTTGAGTCGCTGGCCGGAGTCGTGCAGCGTTGGGTGGTGCAGCGCGCTGCGAAGCACGGCTTTGAGTTGAACGCGCCGCAGTTGCGCGTGCTCAGCCACTTCGAGCGATTGCACCGGGAACTTGCCGCGCGCGAGCGGCTCGATACTTCCTTCATGCGCCTGCTGCGGCGCAAGCCGCCAGTTGCCGGCATCTACCTGTGGGGCGGGGTGGGGCGCGGCAAGAGTTTCCTGATGGACAGCTTTTACGAAATCGCTCCAGTAAAACGCAAGCGGCGCGTGCATTTTCATCGCTTCATGCAAAGCATGCACCACGCGCTCAACCGGCATCAGGGCACTGCTGATCCATTGATGGCGGTTGCGCGCGAACTCGCGCAGCGCTCCCGTCTGATCTGTTTGGATGAGTTTCACATCACGGATATCACGGATGCGATGCTGATGCGTCGGCTGCTCGAAGGCCTGATCGCAAACGATGTGGTCATCGTCACGACTTCGAACGAACATCCCGACAAGCTCTACAGCCACGGGCTGCAACGCACCCAGTTCCTGCCGGCGATCGAGCTCATCAAACAGCAGCTGGAAGTGGTGCATGCCGAGGGGGCGACGGATTTCCGACTGCGCGAGCTGGAGCGCGCCGGCGTCTACCATACGTGCGGGGAGAGCGAAGCGTTGTTGAAGCACGCGTTCCGCACGCTCGCCGATCACCAGACTACGCATCGCTCGGCGCTCGAAATCGAGGGCCGTCGTATCGAAGTGCGGCGGCACGCGAACGGAGTCGCGTGGTTCGACTTCAATGCATTGTGCGACGGGCCGCGCGGCAAGGCGGACTATATCGAGCTGGCGCGGCGCTATCATACAGTGCTGATCTCGGACATCCCGCATTTCAGCCCCGCGGTTGCCGACGTTGCGCGGCGCTTTACCTGGCTCATCGACGAGTTCTACGACCGCAGGGTCAAGCTGATCGTCTCTGCGGCGGCGCTTCCGGGTCAGCTTTATGCCCACGACAAGGCGGCCGCCGATTTTCAACGCACCGTGAGCCGCATGATCGAAATGCAGACCCGCGATTATCTGACGCAGCCGCACCTGCCTTAAGCGATTCACTGAGGCTGAATAGAGCTCAGGCGGTAAGGATTGCAGCCTGGATGCAGGCGGGCGGCCGGCAAGGAAAGTATCGCTCCCCAGTTCGTAACAGTTTGTTACGTCTTTTGGGGATCTTGTAATGTCTAGCGCTGGTCACAATGTTACAGTATGGCATCAGGTAGTCTAGGGTGTGGAGGGAATCATGAAGCTGAGAACTGCGGCATTGAATCTGGCATTCATGGCTATGCTCGCGGCGAGCTCAACGTCCCAGGCAGCAGGGCATGTGCGTGGCGGGGGCAGCGTGGGTTGGCATCATGGCGGGGCCTTTCACGGAAGCGTGTCGCGCGGGCATGTGGGAATTGTTCTGGGAGCGCCGCTGTTGTGGCCCGGCTATTATTCTCCACCGGTTTACTATCCCCCGGTAGTGGCGGTGCCGGCGGCTCCCACGGCTTATATCGAACAATCGGCTCCACAGTCGAGTTCCAATTGGTGGTATTACTGCCGCGAATCGCAAGCTTATTATCCGTACGTGAGCCAATGCGCCGGCGCCTGGGAGCGGGTTGCGCCCCAGCCGGCCTCTTGAATCAGAACTATCAGGACTAAAAATCATGAAAAACATGACGAATACGTTAAGAGTTACTGCAGCCGTTGCGGCGGCGCTGGCATTGGCGGCCTGCGTTAGCACGCCGGTGGGACCGAGCCAGATGTCATTGCCCGGGACGGGCAAAACCTTCGATCAGTTTCGTCTCGACGACATGGACTGCCGGCAGTACGCGAGCAGCCAGTCGGGAGGAGCGACCGGCGACCAGGTCGCAATGGACAGCGGTGTGAAGAGCGCGGTGCTCGGCACCGTGATCGGCGCCGCCGCCGGGGCGGCAATGAACGGCAGCCGCGGAGCCGGCGTGGGCGCGGGCGTAGGCTTGCTCGGTGGCACGCTGGCGGGCGCGGGCGCAGGGTCACAGTCCGCGTATTCGGTGCAGCAACGTTACGACAACGCGTATACACAGTGCATGTACGCGAAAGGCCACAAGGTGCCGGTCTCAGGTAACTTCACATCTGCACCGGCCGCACCGGTAGCGGGCGCGGGTTATCCGCCGCCGCCCCCGGGAAATCCGCCGCCTCCTCCGCGGTAATTCGCTGACGGTGCGAGGCGCGTATGCGCCTCGCAATCTGTTTAATCAATTCGCCGCGCTCATCACGGGCGCGCGCATCTGCAATCACACGCGGCGGTGCATGGCGTTGCCCGCGCAACGTGTCATTCGCAATCTTTCCTTTGAGTGTCGCCGAAATTTAGACGCGGCATGCTGCTGACTATTCTGGGTTCAATCCGTATTGCCGCGCTTCCGGGCTGTTGCCTATAATGCGCGTGGATCCGCCGCTATGCCTGCGGGCGAGGTTCATGAGCGGTTGCGGGCGTGCGTCGGCGGTGTGATTATCGAATCGAGCGAGGAGGGGAAATGCGCATTAGAAATATCGCACAGGGAATGCTGTGCCTGGCATCAGCGGGTTTGATGGTTTTGCCGGGCGCGCAAGCGGCGGACGCAGGCAAGCAGCAGGTGCACAGAGGGGAGTATCTTTCGAATTTCGGCGGCTGCAATGATTGCCACACGCCGAAAATGATGACGCCCAAGGGGCTGGTGCCCGACCCCGCGCGACTGCTCTCTGGACATCCCGCTGGCGCGCAGGTGCCGGCAGTGCCGCAGGGTGTGCTCGGCCCCAACCAGTGGGGCGCCTTGACCAACAACGATCTCACCGCATGGGCAGGACCATGGGGCGTGAGTTACGCGGCAAACCTGACACCAGACAAGGCGACCGGAATCGGGTCGTGGACGGTCGATCAGTTCATCAAAGCCATGCGCACCGGAAAGCATCTGGGCGTGGGACGGCCGATCCTGCCGCCGATGCCGGTGGCAAACCTGGCGGCGCTGACGGATGCGGATCTCAGGGCATTGTTCGCATATCTGAGATTCACCAAGCCGATTGCGAACCAGGTGCCGCAGCCGATTCCACCGAAGTAAGTAGTGGTCATGGCGGGCGCGCCAAAGATATCTGGTGCGGCTCGATCCTCTTGAATGGCGCTGCGCGCTGGTGCAGGATGGCAGCGCTTAGAAGAGGATTCCCATCAATTGTCCTGAGGCCAACCCGTCATGAAGACCACCCAAAGATCTGGGTCGCCCAAGGCGGCTGCCGGTTCCGTATGCCTGCTGGTTTCGACCCGCAAGGGCGCATTCACGCTCAAGTCAGACCGCACGCGCCGCACCTGGAAGATCGCAGGAGCGATGTTTTTCGGGCACATCGTGTTCCACATGGTGCTCGACCCGCGCGACCGGCGCACGCTGTTGGTTGCGGCACGCACCGGACATCTGGGGCCCACGGTGTTTCGCTCCACGGATTTCGGCAAGACCTGGAAGGAAGCATCGAAGCCTCCGGCCTTTCCCAAAGCGCCGGAAGGCGAGAAGGGTCGCGTCGTCGACCACGTGTTCTGGCTCACCCCGGGACACGCCAGTGAGCGCAATACCTGTTACGCGGGCACCTCGCCGCAGGGGCTGTTTCGCAGCGAGGACGGCGGCGATACCGGGCGCCGGTGTCCGGCTTTAACGATCATCCGATGTACCTGCAATGGACGGGCGGGGAACAGGACGGCACTCCGGACGGGCCGAAGCTGCACTCGATTCCGGTCGACCCGTGCGATGCGCGGCATCTCTACATCGGCATGTCGAGTGGCGGCGTATTCGAGAGCGTGGACGGTGGCAGCGACTGGAAGCCGCTCAACGCCGGTTGCCGTGCCGACTTCCGGCCGGACAAGTATACCGAGTATGGACAGTATCCGCACTGCGTGCAGTTGCATCCGCTCGCGCCCGGCATCCTCTATCAGCAGAATCACTGTGGCATCTACCGCATGGAACGCGTTGCGGGGAGTTGGACGCGCATCTGTGAGAGCATGCCCAAGAAGATCGGCGACATCGGCTTTCCGATCGTGCTGCATCCCAGAGATCCGTCGACGGTGTGGGTGTTCCCGATGGACGGAACCTCGGTATGACCGCGCACCAGCCAGGGTGGCAAGCCGGCGTCGTACGTAACGCGCAATTCAGGCAAGAGCTGGAAACGTCAGGACGGCGGTTTGCCGCGCAGCCTGGGATGGTTTACGGTCAAGCGCCAGTCTATGAGCGGGGATGCTCACGATCCGGTCGGCCTCTACTTCGGTACCGCCGGTGGGGAAGTATGGGCGAGCCGCAACGAGGGCGAGAAATGGTCCTGTATCGCGCGCCACTTTCCTGAGAGCTACGCCGTGGAGGCCGTCGAGCTCGGGCGATGAGGGTATACATCCCCGATCCGCTGCGTTCTTATACTCAGGAGCACAGCGACGTGGAAGCTGAGGGCGCAACGCTGGCGGAAGTGCTCGCCGATCTGGACCGGCGCTATCCCGGCATCTGCTTCCGGATGATCGACGAGCAGGACGGGATACGCCGCCACATGCGCATCTTCGTCAACGATGAGCAGGTGGCAACGCTCGATGTCCCGCTGGCGAAATCGGACGAGGTGCTGATCTTTTTGGCGCTGAGCGGCGGCTGATGCCACCAATGTGTGCGCGATGGCAGCGAGCGCGCAGCGTGAAATCGACGGAGCTGTCATGAATGCTCGCTGCGTCTTCATCACCGGTGCCACCGGATATCTGGGGCGCGCCCTCATTCCCGCATTGCTGGCGCGCGGCCATCGCGTGCGCGCGTTGGCAAGGGAGGTCAGCGCAGCGCGGCTTGCGCGCGGCGCCGAAACAGTCATAGGCAATGCGCTTGATGCCGAGACCTATTCCAGCGCCATCGCACCCGCGGATACCCTGTTACATCTGATCGGCACGCCGCATCCCAGCCCGGCCAAAGCCGCGAGCTTTCAGGCCGTGGACCTGGTTTCGGTTGACGCGGCGCTTGCCGCCGCGATGCGGGCGGGCGTCCGGCATTTCATCTACGTCAGCGTGGCGCAGCCTGCTCCCATCATGCAAGCCTATATAGCTGTGCGCCAGGCGGGCGAGGCGCGCATACGCGCGAGCGGGATACTCGCCACCATTCTGCGGCCGTGGTACGTGTTGGGCCCCGGACATCGCTGGCCCTATTTGCTGCTGCCGATTTATGCGGTGCTGAGGCTGCTGCCGGCGACGCGGGACGCAGCGCAGCGTCTGAGTTTCGTCACACTGGCGCAGATGGTGTGCGCGCTGGTCGCAAGCGTCGAGCAGGGGCCGCAAGGTGTGCGGGTAACCGAAGTGCCAGGCATCCGCGCTGCAGGTGCGCACGGGTTGACTAGCGATTAGAATGCAAGCACAGTTGCTTTGGGTAGCTTGGTGTCCGCTTAACACTAGACAGGAGTAGACCATGGCCTTTCCGTTCGAATTGGGTACTGCTGTGACTGCCATCGGTGCGCTCGGAACGGCATCCTTTGCGCTGGTGGATTCCACAAAGATCGGCCGCAATGGGGGTATTTCCAACTCCGGCTTTGCATCGATTCAAGTAGCCGTCGGACAGTTTTTCCCAGGCGCCACGCGCAAGCGCGGATCATCAGGCGGGAAAGCGCATGCGAAAGCTCCCTCAGATGAGAGGAAACTGCTCGACATCCTGCACGGACACTGGATCAATGGCTCGCCGCTCAACGATCAGAAGGCCATTGCAAAATCCCTGATCAAGTTGCGGTTGACCACGGACACTGCGCGGCAGTTCGCGGCCGCGACCAGCGTCGAC
>CAIVHG010000111.1 GCA_903905655.1 uncultured beta proteobacterium
GTCCGGCGCGCGCGACTTCCGCCGGATCAGCGGTCACGCAGACCGTAAGTCCCGGCGCAACATGCTCGATCGCTTTCGAGACCGAGCGCAGATTGCCCATGCCGTAATCAATGACGGCGACGTCAGCCATAGTGTGGTTTACCGCGCGACAGACAGATTGGAATTAAAGAGTGCCCTTGGTCGAAGGCACGCCCTGCATGCGCGGGTCGACCTCGACCGCCATGCGCAGCGCGCGCCCGAACGCCTTGAACGCGGTTTCCGCCTGGTGGTGCGCGTTGTCGCCCTTCAGGTTGTCCACGTGCAGCGTGACGTTGGCGTGGTTGACGAAGCCCTGAAAGAACTCATGAATCAGGTCGACGTCGAACTCGCCGATGCGCGCGCGCGTAAATGCGATTTCGAAACTGAGCCCGGGGCGGCCCGACAGGTCGACGACCACGCGCGACAGCGCCTCGTCGAGCGGCACAAAGGCGTGGCCATAACGATAGATGCCGGACTTGTCGCCGATCGCCCGCGCAAACGCCTGGCCGAAGGTGATGCCGATGTCCTCGACCACGTGATGCGCGTCGATGTGCAGATCGCCCTTGGCCTCGATCGTCAGATCAAACAAGCCGTGGCGCGCAACCTGATCCAGCATGTGATCCAGAAACGGCACGCCGGTATCTAGTTTGGCGGCGCCACTGCCATCGAGGTCGAGCCGCACGCTGATCTGCGTCTCTTTGGTTTCGCGCCTGACTTCTGCTGTGCGCATTCAGATAACTCCGTTGAGTAGCGTTGCAGTGGCGCGCTTCATTCGGCGAGACTCGCCGCCAGCGCGTCCAGGAACTGTGCGTTTTCCACGGGCGTGCCCACCGTCACGCGCAGGCAGCCTGCGAGCAGGGGATGCGCTCCGTCGAGGTTCTTGATGAGCACTGCGCGCTGCTTGAGTCGGTTGTACACCGCACCTGCCCCAGTCACGCTGAACAATATGAAATTGGCCTCGCTCGCATGAGCCTTGACGCCCGCCATGCCGCGCAGGCGGCTCAACAACGAAGCGCGCTCGCTCACGATCGCCTGCGCCTGGCCCTGCAGCACGTCGCCGTGCCGCAGCACTAGGCTCGCCACCATCTGCGTAAGCACGTTGACATTATACGGTAAACGCACTTTGTCCACGTGGTCGAGCACAGCGCCGTGCCCAACGAGTAATCCCAGACGCAGACCGGCCAGGCCGAGCTTGGACAGCGTGCGCATGACCAGCAGATTGGGAAATTCGCCCAACCGCGGCATGAAGCTCGCGCCGGCAAAGGCGTGATACGCCTCGTCGACCACCACCAGGCCGGGAGCGGCCGCGATGACGCGCGCGATGATATCCGCATCGAACAGATTGCCGGTTGGGTTGTTGGGATAAGCGATGAAGATGAGCGCCGGCTTATGCCGCTCGATCGCAGCGAGCATGGCCTCGCCATCGATGGTGAAATCGGCGTTCAGCGGCACGCCTACATACTGCATCCCCGCAAATTTCGCGATCATGCTGAACATTACGAACGACGGCTCGAGACCCATCATCACCGCGCCCGGCCGCGCGACCGCGAGCGCCAGCATCTGTATCAGTTCATCGGAACCGTTGCCGAGCACGATCTGCATGCCGGTGGGAATTCCCATCGTAGTGGTGAGCTGCGCCTTGAGCTCGCGCCCGGAGGCATCCGGATAGCGGTTAAGCGGCGCCGCGGCGACGCGCGCTGCAATCTCGCTCGTGAGTTCTGCCGGCAGCCGATAGGGATTCTCCATCGCGTCGAGCTTGAGCATGCCGCTCGCATCCGGCACCTGATATCCCTTCAGGCTGCGGATTTCAGGACGAATCGCTTCTTCAGGCTTCGGTGTCGCGCCGCTCATGTATGGAACTCAACCCTTGATCCGGTATTCGGCGGACATTGCGTGCGCGGTCAGCCCTTCGCCGCGCGCAAGTTCGGACGCGATGGCGCCCAACCGCGCCGCGCCGCCTTTGGATACGCAGATCACGCTTGAGCGCTTCTGAAAATCGTAAACGCCAAGCGGCGAGGAAAAGCGCGCCGTGCGCGAGGTGGGCAGCACGTGGTTGGGTCCGGCGCAATAGTCGCCCAATGCCTCGGAGGTGTAATTGCCGAGAAAGATCGCGCCGGCATGGCGTATCTTTGCCAGCAGCGCCTGGGGCTCGGCCACCGCCAGTTCCAGATGCTCGGGCGCGATGCGGTTGGCGAGTTCGCATGCGGCATCGAGATCTGCGACTTCGATCAAGGCGCCGCGTTTTTCGAGCGCGGCTTTGATCACCGCGCGCCGCGGCAGCACGCTCAGATGGCGCTCCAGCGACTGCGCGACGCGCTCGAGAAACGCGCGGTCGCAGGAAATCAGCATGGCCTGCGCCATTTCGTCGTGCTCGGCCTGCGCGCACAGATCCATCGCGATCCAGTCCGGATCGCAATTGCCGTCGCAGATCACCAGAATCTCAGAGGGCCCGGCCACCATGTCGATGCCGACCACGCCGAATACGCGGCGCTTGGCGGCCGCCACGTAGGCATTGCCCGGCCCCACGATCTTGTCGACGCACGGAATGCTGTGCGTGCCGTAAGCCAGCGCGGCGATCGCCTGTGCGCCGCCGACGGTATATACGCGATCGACGTCCGCCAGCGCCGCCGCGGCCATCACCAGTGGATTGCGTTCGCCGCCCGGCACCGGCACCACCATCACGATTTCGCCCACGCCCGCGACGCGCGCCGGCAATGCGTTCATCAGCACCGATGACGGGTAGGCCGCCTTGCCGCCCGGCACGTAGATGCCGACGCGATCGAGCGCTGTGACCTGCTGGCCGAGCTGCGTGCCGTCCTCGTCGCAATAGCTCCACGACTGCGCCAGCTGCCTTTCATGGAAAGAGCGCACGCGCGCGGCGGCCTGCTCCAGCGCGCTGCGCACAGGGGCGGCGAGCTGCGTTAGCGCCGCCTGCAGGTCGTCGCGGGTCAGCGTGAGTTCGGATATTGCGGATGCTTCCAGGCGATCGAAGCGCCGCGTGTACTCGAGCAGCGCGGCGTCGCCGCGCGCTTTGACGTCGTCCATGATGCCGGCGACCGCGCCATCGACCGCCGGATCCTGCCCCGCTTCGAAGGCCAGCAATGCCGCCAGCTGCGGCTCGAAATCGGGCGCGCCCGCGCGCAGCCTGCGGAGCTCAATCACTTCACGGCCCGCTTCAGCCGCCCGATGATCTTCTGGATCGTGGCGTGTTTCAGCTTAAAGGCGGCCTGATTGACGACCAGGCGCGCGCTGATCGGCGCGATCTCCTCGACCGCGACCAGATCGTTCGCTTGGAGCGTGCTGCCGGTCGCCACCAGATCGACGATCGCATCAGACAGCCCGGTGAGCGGCGCGAGCTCCATCGATCCGTAGA
>CAIVHG010000112.1 GCA_903905655.1 uncultured beta proteobacterium
GACAAAACCGCGAGTCGCCGCGGATGACGCATCATTGATCGTGCGGACCGAGAAACGGATTAATTTGCAACCAAACACTTGACTCCGGAATAATCATAGAAGGGCGGGTCACACCCGCCATGCCTGACTTACCGAACGCTTACGCGACGCCAATATCCTTCGCGAGGTACACGTCCTGGATCGCGTTGAGCAGCGTGACGCCGTCCTTCATTGACTTCTGGAACGCCTTGCGCCCGGAGATCATGCCCATGCCGCCGGCGCGCTTGTTGATCACCGCGGTGCGCACGGCGTCGCCCAGATCGTTCGCGCCCGAGGCGCCGCCGGAATTGATGAGGCCCGCGCGTCCCATATAGCAGTTGGCGACCTGATAACGCGTGAGGTCGATCGGGTGATCGGTGCACAGTTCCGTGTACATGCGCTTGTCGGTCTTGCCGTAGGGGTTTTCCTTGGAGTCGAGCGAGAGATAACCGCCGTTGTTCTCAGGCGCTTTCTGCTTGATGATGTCCGCCTGAATCGTCACGCCCAGGTGATTGGCCTGGCCGGTCAGGTCCGCCGAGACGTGGTAATCGCGGTCGCTCTTGAATGCGGGGTTGCGCAGGTAGCACCACAGCACGGTGGCCATGCCCAGGTCGTGCGCCGCGGCGAATGCCTGCGAGACCTCGACAATCTGGCGGGCAGACTCGGCCGAACCGAAGTAGATGGTCGCGCCCACCGCCACCGCGCCCATGTCGCGCGCCTGGCGCATGGAACTGAACATGATCTGGTCGAACTTGTTCGGATAGGTGAGGAACTCGTTGTGGTTGACCTTCACCATGAACGGAATCTTGTGCGCGTACTTGCGCGCGACTGCACCGAGCACGCCGAGGGTGGAGGCCACTGCGTTGCAGCCGCCTTCGAGCGCTAGCTTGACAATGTTCTCAGGATCGAAGTATTGCGGGTTCTTGGCGAACGACGCGCCGCCGCTGTGCTCGATGCCCTGGTCCACCGGCAGGATCGACAGGTAACCGGTGCCGGCGAGCCGGCCGTGACTGAACATCTGCTGCAGGCTGCGCAGCACCGGCGGCGTGCGGTCGCTAACCGCAAACACGCGGTCGACCATGTCCGGCCCCGGCAGATGCAGCGATTCCTTCGGAATGGTTTTACATACGTGGCCGAGCAGATTGTCGGCGTCGGCGCCCAGCAGGCGTTTGATGTCGGTCATGGTGACTCCTGGTGATGGTAGATCGCTGTGTAATGACAATGGGCTGAACGCGTATTTTACTACAGGCATTCAGGATGACGCACTGAGCGCCGCGCTGCGCGCGCCTGCGCTGGCCAAAGCGCTTGGATTCTGCACGCCGGCGGCGAGCGCCCGTGGCTGACCGGTGGACTCGATTACCGACATCCAGAGATCGCCATCGGGATCGACGCGGCGGCTGCGGCGAATCGCCAGCGCCATCGGCACGTGCACGAAATGGCCGTGCCAGCGCCCGATCATCAGCGCCGTGTTGCCGGCCATTCCCGCATGCACCGCATTGCGCGCCATGTTCCAGCAATAGACGCTGTCGGAGGGGCACGCCGGGATGCTGCGGATCGCATAGCTCGGGTCGATGTATTTCACGGTCGCTTCGCGGCCGCGGCTGCGGAAATGCGCGACGATGCAGTCGCGCAGAAAAACCCCGACGTCCTTCAGTTTCACGTTGCCGCTCTTGTCGTGCGCTTCGCTCAGCATCTGGTCGGCGATCAGGTCCTGGGCCGCGCCCTCTGCGGCGACGATCACGGCGTGGCCTTTGCGTGCGAGCACCCGCTCGATGCAGGCGTAGACACCGGTCTCGCCCTCGAGCGCAAACGCCACTTCCGGGATCAGCACCAGGTCCGCTTCGGTCGAAGCGAGCGCCGCCCGGCACGCGAGGAAGCCGGAATGACGGCCCATCAGTTTGACGAGCCCGATGCCGTCGCGCGCCGCCATCGCCTCGACGCGGGCGCTGCGGATCACTTCGACCGCCGCCGAATACGCGCTGACGAAGCCGAAGCTGCGGTCGATGAACGGCACGTCGTTGTCTATCGTCTTGGGCACGCCGACCACACCGATGCGCAGGCCGCGCCGCGCGATCTCCGCGCACACGCGAATCGCGCCGTTCATGCTGCCGTCGCCGCCGATCACGAACAGGATGCCGATGCCGTTGGCCTCCAGGTTGTCGACCAGCTCCGCGGGGTCCTGAGATCCGCGCGAAGTGCCGAGCATGGTGCCGCCCTCGTGGTGAATGTGCGCGACCGATTCCGGCGTCAACGGCAGCGGCGCATGGCCGCAGCGTGCGATCAGCCCCTCGTAGCCGTAGCGAAAGCCGAGAATCTGCCGCACGCCATAGCCCGCCCACAATTCCAGCACGATGCCGCGCACCACGTTGTTGAGCCCCGGCGCGAGCCCGCCGCAGGTGACGATGCCGCAGCGCAGGGTGCGCGGATCGAAGAATATCTTGTCGCGTGGCCCGGCCAGCTCGAACGCCGGCTGCGCCGTGAGATCCGCGCCCGACCGCTTCAGGCTCGACAGCGCATCGTCGAGCAGCACCTTGTCGGCGGCGCCGACGAACTGCACGCCGCGCTCGCCGAGGTGCCCGGCCACTGGCGAAGGCAGCAGGCAGCGGCCGAGGATGTCGATCGCGAGATCGGCGGGCGTCAGCGGTCCCGCGCTTTCGCCCAAATCATCCATACGCTGTCCGTCGGTCGGCTTTCGTGGCAAGGCAAATCTACTCCGTCGCTCTCCAATGCATTCGAAAAAAAGGCCGCGTATGGTTATCGCGGCCTTGAAGAACACCGGACCCGTAGAGGAGGAGGGGGATCGGATTCGGTGGTAAACCACAAATGTTCTCTTGGCACTGCACGGCGGCGGGTGTGACCCGCCCTACAAGCGCGCGCCTGCCTATGCGGCGATGCGGCCCGGTGTGCGTTGAGCGAGCGCATGCTGGTAGGTGGCTTCCTTCGCCGCCTGCGCTTCCTGTCCCTGCCAGCGAAGTTTGCAGGCGCTGCAACACCACACCGGTACCTGAAACTTCGCCTCGAAAATCTCACCATTCATGTCGACCGCCCTCAAGAGATCGTTGACCAGACCCAGCGATATCTTGCCGCTGCCGCATTTCGGGCAGTGCATGTAGTGACCGCCGCGCTCCTTGGCTCGGCGCTGAGCATACAAATGATCTGTCATGATGTCTCCAAAGATCGTCGTTACTCTTTCAGAAGGAGATTCGTAGCCGCCTTTGCATCATTTCCGTTTCAATCCTGCATTTACTCCGCGCTTCGCGCAGCGCATCCTTCTCCTGATTAATTCCGATAAAGTTTCCTGCGCCCACTTCCTGATTAGCAATTCGGATGCCAGCGCGGGACGCCGCCTCAAACTGCAATGAATCAAGCTCTTGGATCCAATGCGTGCGTCGAGGCTGGCGCACTGCATAGAGCCGTTTTGGTGCGTCATGGCGTTACCTGCACCACCGGCAGGCAGTTGTAGATACTATGAGTGAGACGAGCCAGTTGCAAAGTAATCCTTAAAATGGAGTTTGCAGAAACCAACTTAAGGAGAAGACGATGCAACCGACTCGAGTGCAAGATTTTACGCGGGATGAAGAAGTTTTGGCAGTGTCGCTGGAGTTAGCGAGCAAGAGTTGGAAGGTGGGGTTGGACGACGGGAAGCGGAACTCGCCGGCGGTACATGGGGTAGATCACGCGACGCCGGAAGGGCGTCTGGAAGAGGCCATAGCGTTGATCGAGAAGGCGAAGCGCAAATGGGGGCTCGCGCCGGGAGTGCGGGTGGTGGTGGTGTATGAAGCGGGGCAGGACGGGTTCTGGATTCAGCGGGCATTGAGTGAGCGGGGTTACGAAGCGCTGGTGGTGGATGCGGCGAGCATCCCGGTGGAGCGTCGTGCGCGGCGTGCGAAGACGGATCGGCTCGATGCGATCCGCCTGGTGCTGGCGCTGCGGGCGTGGTTGCGCGGGGAGCGGGATCGGATGAAGGTGGTGCGGGTGCTGGCGGTGGAAGCCGAAGGTCAGCGGCATCTGGTGCGCGAGCGCGGGACATTGCAGAAGGAGATCGGGCAACACCGGGATCGGCTGCGCAAGTTGTTGAGCACGGTGGGCTGCTGGGGGAGTGTTGAGGGCGACTTGAGGGGGCGGCTGGAGCGCGGGGAAGTGAAGGGTTACGGCGGCAGCGCGCTGCCTGAGCAACTGCGGGAACGATTGGTGCGTGAATGTGCGCGGCTGACGCAGGTGGAGAAGCAACTGGCGCAACTGGAGAAGACGTTGCCGGAACAATTAACGGAAGCGGCGCGGCAGCGGATGGTGCAACTGATGCAACTGAAGGCCATAGGGCCAGTGGGCGCGCAGCGCTTGCAGCTGGAGTTGTTCTGGCGGCAGTTTGCTAACCGGCGCGAGGTGGGCGCGTGCGTGGGGTTGGTACCGCAGCCCTACGATAGTGGCGAGAGCCGGGTGGACCAGGGCATCAGCAAGGCGGGCAACCGGCGGGTGCGGGCGTTGTTGATCGAGATGGCGTGGATGTGGCTGCGATGGCAACCGCACAGCGAGCTGGCGCAATGGTTTGCGCAACGCACGCGCGGCATTGGGTCGAACAAGCGCAGTAAGCGCATCGCGATTGTGGCGGTGGCGCGGCGGCTGGCGATTCTGTTGTGGCGCTACCTGAAGGACGGGGTGCTGCCCAAAGGGGTGGAGTTGAAACCCGTGAAGCTAACGCTGAAGGCGGCGTAGGCCGGCAACGGCGATCAGCGGAAGAACCGAGGAACAGCAGGTTAGGCAGGAAAAGTTAAGAGCAGAACAAGCCCGTGACCCGCCCTGGTTGTTCAAAGCAACCGACAATAGTAGATGGGGTTTGTTCGAATCACGGTCACCTTAGCGCAGCGCGCATGCAGGATTAGGCTAGTCACAAAACTAGCGGATAGAAGGTGGTGAGACGAAAGGTCTCACGTCGAAGATGACCGAGAGCTTACGACTGATCGTGTGAGACGGCTGAACTGAAGACAAAACCGCGAGTCGCCGCGGATGACGCATCATTGATCGTGCGGACCGAGAAACGGATTAATTTGCAACCAAACAC
>CAIVHG010000113.1 GCA_903905655.1 uncultured beta proteobacterium
AGAGCGAGCGGCCTTTTTCCGAAATGCCGCTTCAGCACGCTCGCACAGTGTTGTACCGGAAATGGGCGCCCCCCGTGTTTTGAGTCATCTGCTTAGCCTTGCTGGTCAGCGACGACCTCTCTTAGCCTTGGCTCGTATTCAGCGGAGCGGGGAAGCATTCATGCGCAGATTGGTGCAGTTCCCTCAACTGTAACCTCCGCTATTGGCGAAGCGATAAATTTTCACTGCTTTCAATTTCTTTCTTGTATTGCATGTCAGACACAAGAATATGTTTTGCCCACCATCTGCCCAGATAAATGCTTAGTGCGCGTTTGTCAATTATTCCCGTGGTCGCATCAAACAGAAACTCTGTAAGTTTCTCGTTGTATTCCTGATGCTCTGCAATCTGCTGGCCTAATAAGGGTGACTTTATTGATCGAAGAAAGCTCTCTTCCGAGAGAAAATGGTTTCTTGCATAATCTACTAATTCATTGAGAATCAGATGGAAAGTCGAAATGCTTTTTTGCGTCTCATCGAGTTCGCACACTTGAGCGCGATTGCATAATTCCAACACCCATTGATGTTGCGCATCTAACGCGCGATTGCCAACGCTGTAGCTTGGATTCCATTGCAATAATTCTGGCATGAAAATACCCTCATTAGCTCACTGGTTTTCTGCTTGGGGCCTTGGGAGGAATCGTTCCCGCGATCCGGCAGAGCATTCCTTCAAATCTCTTGTTAGCTCACCAGATTTTGACAGCACAGATATCGCCTGCGCCACCCACTGGGCGACGGGCTCGGGAGGTCGTGCGTTATTGTCCAGACGACCCCAAAATGCCGTTGGATTGGGCTTCGCGCTTCGCGCTAGCATCCCGTTCTCGCCTGCACTCTATGCAAGCATTGCCGAGCCTGGCTCGACTCCACCAGTGGCGTTTGCTCTTCGACAACAGCCGTTTAAATTCGGAATATGGCCTGCGACAAGGCTGACATTGTAGGGCGCTCATGGTAAGACCAAAGCCTTTTGCTATAAAACCTCCAGCAAGATCGGGGCAAGCCCCGGCAGTTTCCCGCTCACCTTTGAAGGTGTAAGGTGGTGGCGGAAATGATTATACCCGTTCTCTCCACGCTAACACCGTGGCGAGAATTGTCATGGCATGACTCAGTTCAAGTCGTCCGCCATGCCTTGGACGATAATGCCGACTTCTGCGCGCTCGTCCTCGATGTCGAAAATCTCCTCACTGACACAATCGTCACATGTGCTCACCGCATTGGCCCTGCGCATGGCGGACTCCGCCTCGCGCCAGGCAATCGGAAGCTTGGGAGATTTACGGTCTGACGGCTGTCGCGGTGCAAAACTGTACCGCCGAGATGCTTTCCACATAGTCTGCTTGATTGCAGAAGAGGTGGTAGGGAGTGCGGGATGTACGGTGTGGAGAACGTTATGCGGCTACGCCAGCGTAAAGCCTGAGGGCAGAGAGAGGTACCGTCGTCGGGCGAGGAAATTTCGCGGAGGCTGAGACCTCGATTTTGCTCCGCCCGCTTCTGGTGATGCTCTTACAGAGCGAACGCTAGTCTGCCATGCTCGTCGTGCTCAACTAGATTGTTGCTGCGCCGATACTCGATCGCTTCAGTGCTAAGTCGCGGATCGTCTGGTGCCAACGCGGGCGCGGTGGCGGCGACGGGAATGGGCTTGGGGGTGTCGTTGGAGTCCATGCAGGCAGTTTACCTGCGGCACCAGCATTTGCGCGCAGGTGCGGCGAGGACCGGTCTGCGGTTGCCCAGTCCTTCGGCTCTAGCGCTGCCAACCCGCGTATGGCCGGAGAAGCCGCTACGCCATCGACTCGCAAAACCCACACAGCGCCTACACGGATGATCTCAAGGGGGTGATTACTTATAAGTAATCACTTAACTAGTTGATTATGTTGGTGGTGTGGAGGCGACCGCGCAATACCATATAATGCGGTCACGATAGTAACAGGTAGCAATAGATGGTGTTCCTGTCCATCAATTGCCGCTTCCGCAGTTCGATTTCCCGTTTAATACCCGTACTCCGCGCCAGCTAAGACCACGCACAGCGACTGGTTGCAGACGCTCGGTTTTCGCGAGTCACGCGCGGCGCGCCCATTGCGACCACTTGGCTTTCAGAGGCTTTACGTCGGCTACAGCACCGTCTGTGCGTCGATTCGACGGAGTTACTGCACTACAGGAACGCCCGCAAAGCTGTCAGTGTCTGACGCGCGCCAAATCCACCCTCAAAGCTCAGCGGCGTTACTCCCCACCGGTTGATCGAAGCACGGGCTTGATTTTCGATCAGACCATCCCTCTCCCCGGCTGTTACTCGGGCCAAGACTCGACACGCCACTGCGGCGCATCAAGTTCAAAGGACCCGAAGACCGGCAAACGGCTGGCGCTCCTGACCAACAACTTCGCGCTGCCGGCGATCACCTGACTTAACGGGGTTCTTTAGCCAGTTATACTCAGTCAAGCTCTCGGCTTCACCGACGATCCGTCGTCGTTGCGCAAACACTGATTCGCAGAGAGTCCGCCCGCTCCGACCTCCCGCAACTGCAAGTAATCGTCCTGCGCAAGCCCCGGGACCTTACCATTACTCACCGCGAGCGAGTCCCCGCTGTGGCCGTTGGTCAGCTGCAGCGACGGGTGGTCGAACGGCGCCTGCTGGCACGCGACGCGCCGGTCGGTCAGGCCGTTGCGCAAGAACGCGACCAGATCCTCCCGCTCTTGAGCGGTCAACTGGAGCGGACGAATATTCGGATGAATATTCGATGCGCCCCCGCCAGACGCGTTTGGGTCCGTGTAGCCAGTTGTATCATTACCATCTGGGCCACGCCGGTCGCCGCCACGGTTGTAAAACTCCACCACCTGCTCCAGCGTCAAGCGACTGCCGTTGTGGAAATACGGCTGTGTCAGGGACACGTTGCGCAGGGTCGGCGTTTTGAACGCGCCATCCACCCCGGTACGGACGCGATCCGGGTCTGGTGCCGTCCAACATTCGCGCGCGTCGGTAAACACTGCGAACAGGCAGGGACGTATCTGAAATGCGTCAGGTGCGATCTTGCCGCGCAGCATGTCGGTGAACTGGCGCGAAAACGACAACGGGTTGCCGAACGGATCAGCCTCGCCGACACCGAGATCCTCGCTCGCGGGCCGCACGCCGATATTGTAAAACCCATTGTCATAGAGGCCGAGCAGGCCGCCACCGACGAACATATGCTCAGCTAGATTGGTTTCGGCATTGCGCAGCAGCGTGCTCGCCGCGCCGGTATACTCGGCCCCCTTGTGGCAGGACACGCATAGGGCCTTGCTCCGGAACAGCAAGAGGCCGCGCTGCTCTTGGGCAGTGAGTGCATTGATGTTACCTGGCGTCCCGGCCCACCCGACAAACTTGTCCACCGGCGCCTCATCTGAAATAAGGGTCGATTCGTAAGCCATGATGGCGAGCCCCCAGAACAGCGCAAAGTTGGATTCCATCTGGGTGTAACCTGCATGGCTGCCTGCACTACTCCACCAGCGCGGATGAAACGCCTGCTTGACCAGATCGGCGTAATTGCTTTTCAGGCCGTTGCCTCCAGCAGCGATATACTTCCCGAGTACCGAGTCTTGGGCGTGCACGGACTGGCTGGCCAGCGCGCGCTGGGAAAGCAGCTTGCGTCCGAGGTCCTTGAAGGTCTTTCCCGAGCAGGACATTTCAAAATCGCTCAACGCTGGACCGACCGCCTGCGAAGCAAGGCTGGCATTGGGCAACTCAACACGCACCGGCACCACCGAACCATCGGAGCGTAGGTCGAGCACTCGCGCATCCGGATCACGGTCGCCGAACGGATTGTTGCCGTTGAACACGTTGTTGGCACGGCCGTCCCAGAAATTCCGAAAATTGAACACGGCATTGATCACTGTCGGCGAATTGCGCGGCTCGACCTTGCGCGTCAGCACACCTTGCACATTGAATTCATCAAGGGTGCGATTGGCACAATCTTCGTCGCCTTTAGGTCCCAACCTAACGAACTTTCCAGCAAAAGTGCCCTGCGACGACACCACGTCGTTGCTGTCGAATAACACCGCAGAATTACGGTCAAGCGGATCGTCCAGGCGGTGCGTCGGGAAATCACCCATCTTGAGTGTGTAATTGGGGCCGCCGCCGCCCGTCGCAGTGACCTTGAGCTTGTGGCCATTTTCGCGCTCCTGCTGCATTTTGATGATGCTCGCGGTGGTCGCTGGAAAATTGCGGTTGAAAACCTCGTCTCCCGCCTTCAGGCCGGGACTCATCTGGTTCTTGAGCCGGTTGTCGGCGCCGGCGGCGAAATGACAGCTGGCGCAGGCCAGCCCATCACTGCCCACCCTAGCCTCCCAGAACAGTGCCTTGCCCAGAACGAGCGCTGCCTGCGGATCGCGTATGAATGCGTCCAGGCCGGCCACCGGCGGGATTTCCACCGTCTTGAGAGCCCGCAGCGGCGGCAGTAGGTCAATACGGCCAACGTTCCCACGCACCGCAGGAATCGCCGCCCCGCCGTTGACGCGCGCATCGGACGCCACGCCAAGCAAGGGGACCACAAGCTCGCCGCTGGCGGAATAGCGAGGTGCGCCCAGCACCATGCCATCGGGTGCGCCAGCAACACCATCCTGCCCGACGGTAACATCAAGCTTGGCTGACGGGTCGAAGCCGATCACGACCGGGCCTCCCGGAAGGCCGAACACCGGCTCCAAGACCAGGGTACGGTTGGCAGGCAAATTAGCTCCCGACGGCGCCATTTCGTCGGGAACATCGACGAGCGCATCGATGCCGGCGCGGCCGGGGCCGCGTGCGGCCACCGGCGCACTGGTCACTACCAGTATCGCCAGAATTATGGCAAGGGCGCGGCGCCAGGGGCGTAATGAAGACAGACCATGCTCCTTCATGAATTTTCCAGAAAAGAAACGACTAGCCATCGGTATCAAGGGCAGGTGAATTGCTTGGATGAGACGCAGGCGAGCTGTCCGATGGCCGCGTCAGCCACGCTGGCGATGCCGCCTTTGCTCGATCTGACAACAATCGACGTAGGTGGAACCAAAGTCGGTAGGAATGGGGCGACACCTGGATCAATGATAAAGCCCGGCGCGTTTAGGCTCCAGCACGGCGCAGCAGTCGGGCACAGCGTGGGCTCGCTCAGAGTGTTGGACAACAGCGTCATCTGCGCAACAATCGGGTTATCTAGGCCACCAGGAGCCGAAGGCGTCATCCAGCTATTGGTGATGGTGGCCGTCATAAACATCCCGACCGGCGCCGGCGACACCGACGAAGTTGCCACGATGTTGATCTTTCCCATTGCGCGACGGTTATCCCATGTCGCCGTGTTTATCTTTACCACGTCGTTCGCACCGGTCACCTTCGGAAAGGTCAGCGGCGCAGACACTGCTTTGGCCTGCGCGCACAGGTTATTGCGAAAAATCGGGTTTTGCATCGGCGCCCCCCAAGGTGCCGGATCAAGCTGCCCGACTATAGGGCCACCGGCCTCGATCGGGCCCGAACCGCAATACAGGAAAGGCAGGTCCTGGAAGTTGTTCGGGATGAGCGCCTGCCCGAAATTTAAATTCTCGGCAAAAATAAAATTAAAATTCGGCAGCGAAAATTGGCCGGCTATCAGGCCGTTGGCAAAGGTATTGGCCGCTTCGGTGCCGCTTCCCTCAAGCGTGCAGGGAGTGTATTGGCCGGCCGGGCGCTCGGAACACGTGGTGCGACTGATGGCGCGGTACATGCGCGTCGGCGGAAGGAAGGTGCCACCATTATTAGCGGGCGTGCGAAAGCGGCCCAGTTGCGCGTTGCTCATGGCGCTTTGCGTGCCAAGCAGGCGCTCTGTGAGTTGCCCGGTCACTGGATGCTGGTCAAGCGCATACAAATCAACCAAGCTGGTCGGGTCGGTGGTAAAGCCCACGAACTTGATACGCTCGGTGGCCTCTTGCGCGAGGCCGGCCACCGGCAACGCTGCAGTTCCGGCAAGCACCTCTTCGACAGTAACGTAGGCTGGTTTGGTGTTGGGTTGTGTGTAAATGCCCAGATTCGCCGTGATAGCGTGTGCCGACAGGTAGTGCCCCCTCGCATCGGCCTTGAGCGTACCGTTGTAGGCGATGGTATCACCCACCTGGAGTGGCGCCTGACGCGTCGGATCGGTCGGGCAACCGGGGCCCGGGCAGGTGAGGCCGACAGCCGCGCGCGCACCCGGCATGTCCATTACGAAGGTCTTACAATAGCCAGAGGTTTGCGCCGGGAAGGGCGGAATGCCGCTGCTCGTCGGGAAATTGGCACAGAACGGCGCCACCGGCCGGTTCGATTGCGGGCACAGAGGATCAACGCCTGAAGTGAATGGGTTTACACGCGGAATGCACATTGGGAAGCCGGTGGTAGCATGCACCGTCGGGTTATCGGTGTCGGGCGTAAAGCGCGGATCAAATCCGGCCTGCTCAACGCAATCGGCGGCACCTCCGCATTTGCCGATGGGCGCATGCTTCTTACCGAAGCGCCCAATGGTATCGTTCAGTCGCACGCGAGCAACCCCGACAGGAACAACCTCCGGGCAGCTCTTCGCAGTGTTCGGGTCAACCGGCACGCCTCCAACGTGCATTTCACCGGTGGAGTAATCGATGCAGCTGATCACGCCTTGCGAAACATTGAGGGCCTGCTGCGAAACAAACACTAGGCCGGCGATGTAGCGACCGCTGACAATGTTGCCGACAATGCGGATTTCGTATGACGGTAGGGATGCGCTGGTACGCGTCTGCAGCGTGACAGAGGCGTCCGAAGCCGTTTTCATCGTCAAAAGGCCGGGCGTGGTCAGGGGAATGCTCGCACCGGTCGCCGATCTGCGCATCAGTCGGTTGCGCAAGATACTCGGCGACGATGCTGGAAACCCGCGCCGCATCAAGACCGTGCGCGGTAAGGGTTATATCTTCAGCACGATGGACTGGGACTAACCCATGCTGAATCCCGATCATTTTCAAGCAGGATACACCTAGCCCTGCCCGGGTCACTCCAGCGTAGCCCCCCCTTTTTCGCATTGATTGGCTTAAAGTTACCGCCGACCTGCCAGCAGGCGATCGCGCTCGCAAACGCTTCGAGCCTAAATGCTTCGCGCAGATCCGGCGTCATCTCCACCATGCGCTTGGCAATGGTCCAAACAATGCGCGCCTGGCTGCCAGTAGTCGCCGCTGAAATAACCTGCGGCCCGTGCTCATCCTCGCAGCACAGGCAATACAGCAGGATCGCGGCGGAAAGCGTGGACTTGGCGTTCTTGCGGGCTATCGATATGGGTCTGACTCGATACTTTTCAGCAGCAGGCCCAGTTGCTGAATACTACCGACTTCGTGTTCCTCAGATTTGAACCACAGGGCGTCGTCGTACGCTTCGATCGTTCCGTCAGCGTTCCACGTCTTGGCAAGCTTCTTCTTTCGTGAAACGAGCACGGTCACGACGTCGCCGCCCATGTTGTCGCAGACCTCTGAGGCGGAGAGTAGCTCTTTGCTGAGGCCGCCACCGTTGCCATCGGAATGGGTTTTACCAGTTATGCCGGTTTCCACCGGACCAAGTATAGAAACTGTCATAGGCCCGTTCATTACGCGCTCCCTTTGGTCACGGATGCTAGCGCCGCCGTCAAAGACTCCACCTGATCACGAGAACCGAATATTGTCACCGTAATATTCTTCGTATCCACAGACCCGGACCTGGATCTGATCTCAGTCAGAGAGCGCCTCAGAGATTCGCGAAGAACTTCGAGTTCGGCCACCTCTGCAGGAGTAGCGTCAGCGGCCGAAACACCATCAGTCACGCGCGCGCCTTGCGACGCTTTTGGATCGCGCATTACTTCGGCCAGCAGCGCTACGGCCTCTTCGGTATGCTGGCGCGCTAACGCCGTGACCTGCGGCCCGGGTTTGCGTCCTTTGTTGGGTAGCTGGCTTCCCGGCAGCAGGCGGCCATGCTTATCGCGCTCCGCGATGCCATTGGCGCGGCGATACTCTATTGCTTCAGGTGTGAGGCGGGGATCGTCTGCTGGCAGCGGCGGGGCCGTGGCGGCGGCGGGAATGCGCTTGGGTGCGTCTGATGTGTTCATGCATGCATCATGCGCGCAGCACCAGCATTTAACTTCGCGCGCTTTATGCCGAGCGCAAAGTGGTGTCTTATGCAGACCCACGATGCTGAGTAATCCGCGACGGGGTCATTGATCGGCAATCCCTACATGGCCCCTACATGACCGGGCTAGCCCCAAAACAAAACGGCCTACCCGAAGGTAAGCCGTTGTTTGTTTGGTTGCGGGGATAGGATTTGAACCTATGACCTTCGGGTTATGAGCCCGACGAGCTGCCAGACTGCTCCACCCCGCGGGTCGCATTCTAGCAACATGAGGTCACAGCGTCAAACTTTAGCGCCCTCCGATTCAGGCAGCGCGGAATTTACCTGCGGAAAAGCGGCTTTGTCAGACGCAGCACGCCTGCGTGCAAAGCGCTCCTGCAGGCCGCTGATGCTGACGAAAAACGCCGGCGTCACGAAAAGCGTCAGGAACTGCGAGAAGATCAGACCGCCGACGACCGCGATGCCGAGCGGCTGGCGGGTTTCCGCCCCTGCCCCATATCCCATCGCGATCGGCAAAGTCGCAAAAACCGCGGCCATGGTCGTCATCATGATCGGACGGAAGCGCACCGTGCACGCCTCGATGATCGCGTTCAGCGGATCCATGCCGCGCTCGCGCTGCATCTGCAGCGCAAAGTCGATCATGATGATGCCGTTCTTCTTCACCAGGCCGATCAGCAGGATGATGCCGACGAAACTAAAGATGTTGAGTTCCTGCCCGAAAATGAGCAGCGTGAGCAGCGCTCCGAATCCGGCAAACGGCAACACCGTCAGAATGGCGAACGGATAGCCGTAATGCTCGTAGAGGATCGCCAGGATGATGTAGATCAGGAGCACCGTGACCAGCAACAGCATGGGCAGCGTGCTGAATGTCTCCTGGAACGCCTTGGCGCTGCCGGAGAACGAGCCCGAGACCGAGGCCGGCAGTATCTCGCGCGAGATGTCCTGTATGGCCGCTACCGCGTCGCCCACCGACACGCCCGGCGCGAGGTTGAATGAGACCATGACCGCCGGCAGCTGCCCATAGTGCGCGACCGAAACCGGCCCCACTCCGCCCTTGATCTCGGCGACCGCGGAGAGCGGCACCATCGCCCCGCTCGGGCTCTGGATGTAGATCGACTGCATCGAGTTGATGTCGTTCTGGTAGACCTGATCGACCTGGAACAGCACCTGATACTGGTCGGCCGCTCCGACCAACATGCTCACGCGGCGCCCGCCAAAGGCGTTATACAGCGCAAGCTCGATCTGCTGTGAGCTGACGCCGAGCGCCGCCGCGCGATCACGCAGTATGTTGAGCTGAATCTCAGGATTGCGCAGCTGCAGGTTGCTCGCGACGTCCGTCAGTATGGGCAGCGCTCGCAACCGCGCCTCCAACTGCTGCGCGGGGCCGTAGAGCTGCTTCAGATCGGTGCCCTGCAGGGTGTACACCCAATCCGCGGTGCCCCCGCCTCCGCCCATCCGTATGGCCGGGGGATTGGACAGAAACACCTGCAGATTCACACCTGCCGCCTGGCGGCGGATCTGCTGTATCACTTCGTCCGCGCTCGCCTTGCGCTGGTCGCGCGGCTTGAGTTGCACGATCAGGCGTCCCACCGTGGGGCCGTTGTCACCCGCCGTGCCCTGGCCGGCCGTCGACATGGTGGCCTCGACGTTGGGGTTCTTCTGCACGACCTCAGCAATCGCCTTCTGTGCATCCACCATCGCTGCAAAGGGCGTGCCTTCACGCGCCCGGGTATTGCCGCTGAAGGTCCCCGTGTCCTGACGCGGAATGAAGCCCTTCTGCACCATCTGGTAAAGCCCGCCCATCGCGAACAGCACGACCACCGAGATCAGCAGAATGAAGCCTCTGAACCTGAGCATCCAGCGCAGGCCCGCCACGTAGAAGTCGCGCGTCGCATCGAAGATGCGGCCCGACCACCGGAACAGCCAGCCCTCGTGCTCCGTCGGCTTCAAGATCTTGCTGCACAGCATCGGCGTGATGGTCAACGACAGCACTCCCGAAATCAATACCATCACCACCACCGTCACCGCGAACTCGCGGAACAGCCGGCCGATCATGCCCTGCATGAACATGATGGGCACGAACACGACGGTCAGTGAAATCGCCATCGTCAAAATGGTCGGGGATATTTCTCTTGCGCCTTCGAGCGAGGCCTGGATGCGGCTTTTGCCCATCTCCATGTGACGCGTGATGTTTTCGAGGATGACGATCGCATCGTCAACCACGAAGGCGACGGCCAGTGTGATCGCCATCAGCGACAGGTTGTTCAGGCTGAATCCTGTGAGATGCATCACCGCGAAGGTGCCGAGCACGGAGCCCGGCAGCACCAGCGCCGTCACCAGGGTGGCTCTCATGTTGCGCAGGAACAGCATGATCACGCCCACCACCAGCGCCACCGACAGCAGCAGCGTGAAATTGACGTCATCGATCGATTCACGGATGAATTCGGAGCGGTCGGAGATCACGCTGAGCGTGGCTCCAGCCGGCAGATCCTTCTGGATCTCAGGCATCATCTCGCGCAGCTGTTTCACGACGTCGACCGTGTTCGAGCCGGGCTGCCGGAATACCGCGAGGATCAGCGCGCGGTCCCCGTTATACCAGCTGCGCACATACTGATTCTCGACGCCGTCCTCGGCATGCCCGATGTCCGACAGGCGTACCGGGTTGCCATCCTTGTAGGCGACCACCAGCGGATTGAAGTCGGCAGCGCGGCTAAGCCCGCCATTCGATTTCACGGTGTAGCTGCGCGCAGTTCCCTGCAGGCCGCCGGATGGCAGATTGGCGTTCGCATTCTGGATCGCGCTCACCACCTTGTCCATGCCGAGCCCGCGGTTGGCAAGCGCATTGGGATCGACAAAGATGCGCACCGCGTATTTCTGCGAGCCGAATACCTGCACCTGCGCCACGCCGTTCACGGTCGAGAATTGCTGAGCGACGTGCGCATCCGCAAAGCGGTCAAGGTCCGACATGGGCACGTTCTTGCCGGACAGCGCGAGCGTCAGCACCGGCGAATCCGAAGGATTGATCTTGCGCAGCCCGGGCGGATCCATGTCGCTCGGCAGGCGCCGGATGGCCTGTGAGATCGCGATCTGCACGTCCTGCGCCGCGGAATCGATATCGCGCGTGAGCGAAAACGTGAGCACGATGCGGGTATTGCCCGTGGTCGAGGTCGATGTCATCTCGTCGACGCCCGGTATGCGGCTCAGCTCGCGTTCCAGCGGCAGCGCAACCGTGTTACCCATGACCTCAGGGCTGGCGCCCGGCAACTGCGCGGTGACCGAGATGGTGGGGAAATCGACGCTCGGCAGATCGTTGACCGGCAATGTCCGGAATCCGAGCCACCCGAAAAACAGAATGGAGACGAACAGCACGCTGCTCGCCACCGGCCGCTGAATAAAAACGTGCGATACGTTCATGCCTTCAGCTCCTCGTGTTTAATGCAACTTCGTATACTACCGGACTACTCCTTGGCCTGCTCCGCCTTGGCGCCCTTGCCGCCGCCCTTGCGGGCGCCACCCTTGTCGCCGTTTGCGTCCCCGGTCTGCACCTGCACCGTAGCGCCCGGCGCAAGCGTGGGCGGTACATTCGCGATCACCTGTTCGCCGCCGCTCAAGCCCTTGCTGATGACGACCAGGTTCCCGACCTGGCGCGCGACCTCGACGTCCTGCGCGATCGCCTTGCCATCGCGCACCAGATACACGAAAGGACTGTCCTGCCCGGGTTGGACCGCGGCTTCCGGCAGCACCACTGCTTCCTTGTCCACCCTGACGATCATGCGCGCGGAAATGAATTGCCCCGGCCACAGCTGTTCTTTTTCATTCTTGACCCGCGCCTTGAGCACGATGGTACCGGTCTGAGTGCTGACGGAATTATCGATGAACACCAGCGGCCCTTCCGCCACCGGCGGAGTCCCGGGGTTGGTGCTGACCTGCACCTTGAAGTCAGGGTTGCGCCAATTGTTGCGCACTTCCTCCAGCAGGCGCTGCGGAACGCTCATCGCAACCAGTATCGGCTGCGTGCTGTTGATGACCACCAGTGCGGCTCCCACAGTGCCGGCGGTGACCAGATTGCCGGCCTTGACGTTCAGGCTCCCGGTGCGTCCCGAAAGCGGCGCGGAGATCTGGGTATACGCCATCTGGATCTGCGCCTGCTCGAGCGCAGCCTTGTTGGCATTCGCAGTCGCCTCGAGCGACTTCACCGCGGTGGCTGCCACGTCGTATTCCTGGCGCGTGACGTAATCCTTTTCCATCAGCGGGCGCAGCCGGGCTTCCTGCGCCTGCGCTTGCGCGAGTTGCGCCTGGTCGCGTGCGACTGCCGCTCGCGCCTGATCCAGAGCGGCCTGCGCCGGGCGCGGATCTATGCGAAACAGCACCTGGCCCTGCTTGACGTAATCGCCCTCCTTGAACATCACGGACTGCAGCACGCCGCTGATCTGCGGCCGCACTGCGATGCTGTTCTCGGATTCCACTGCGCCGACGACATCGATGATGAACGGCATCGGCTGCCGCCCCACCGTCACCGTACGCACCGACACCGGACCGCCGCTGCCGCGGCGGCCGCCGCCCTTGCCTTCGCCCTTACCCTCACCCTTGGCCGACTTGCCGGCCGCCGCCTCGGTGGTCTTGGCACCGGTCTGCGTTTTCCACCAATAATACCCGCCGCCACCCGCGAGGGCGCAGATCACGAGCATCGATGTCCAAAAAGGCTTCATAGATTATCAACCTCAACAGATAGGATCGAACGTGCCTGCAGGCGCGCGGACATACCGGCCGCTGCGCGATGCATCATTGTGTCTTGCCCTTCACGATCTGCGTATCACCTGCCCCGAGCGCGAAATTCAGGCGCGCGAGCGCGCTGTACCAATCGAGGTACGACTGGATTTGCTGGGTGCGGGCGTTGGTATTGTCCAGTTCCGCAGTGATGAAGTCGATCAGACTGCCCACCCCCGCCCGGTAGCGCGCGGTCGCGGCCGCCGCAGATTCGCCAGCGCTACGCACCAGGTTCGCAGTGCTCGCGATGCTGGAAGCAGAGGTCTGCAGATCAAAATACGCCTGCCAGACATCGAGTTCGGTCTGGCTGTACAACTGGTCGCGCGCGTTTTCCGCCTGCTCGGCTACTTCCTGCGCCCGCCGCACGCTATAGGTATCCTTGAAGCCGCTGAAGATCGGGATCCGCACGTTGAACCCAAACTGATAGGTGTCCTGCTCGGGTCGCCTCATGCCCGGCGGGTACGGATCACCCTGGATCAGGACACCCCTATCGGTACACGTCGGGCAGCTCGCGGTGAAATTTGCATTGTTGGGGCTTGCAGGAGCGCCGTTGGTAAAATACGATTGGCCATAGTTGGCCACGAACTCGATCGACGGCAAGCCCGCCTTGGACACCGAGCGCGCGGTCGCACGCGCGGCCTGGGCGCGCGCTTCGGCCGCGATCAGATCGGGACGGCTTTCTTTGGCTTTCTTCAGCAATGCGTCCATGGACTGCGTGATCTCGGACACCGGCGGCAGGGCAGTGACGGCTTCCAGCTGCAGAGGAAAATCGATGGGCAGGCCGATGGCCGACGCGAGCTGACCGCGCGCCTTGGAGAGCTCGCCTTCGTTGCGGGTAACCACCAGGCGCGCCTGTCCAACCTGGGTCTGGGCGCGGAACTCGTCGCCGGCGGTCGCGAGCCCGGACGAGCGGCGGCGCTGCGTGGCATCGAGCGCGGTCTCGAAATTCGTCAGCGACTGGCGGCTCGCCAGCGCCAGTTGGTCGAAGCCCAGGACGCGGTAATACGCCTGCTCTACCAGCGTGGCGACTTCCTGCAGCGTCCGGTTCTGCGTGAGGTTGGCGGCGAGCAGTCGGTATTTCGCGGCCTCCTCAGAGGCATCGCTTTGGCCGAAATCATAGAGAATATAGCTCAGGCTCACCGACGGACCGTAGACCGTCTGCACCGGTATCGGCGCTCCGGTCGTTGCAGAAACAGAGCGCCCGATGCGGTGCGAGAACAGCCCGGTGATCGTAGGAAAGTCATCGGCGCGCTCGATGCCGAGGTTGGCGGCTTCGACGCGCGCGGCGAGCCACGCCTGGCGGGTGCGCGGGTTCAACTGCAGCGCCAGATCGGTCACTTCTGCTAACGACAGCGGCCGGTTCAGTTCTCCCGGCTTGGGCTGCTGCGCCTTGTTGGGCGCCGGGACGACTGGCAGCGACGCATCAGGCATCCAGCGCGCATCCGGCGACGGTGCGGTGAGGCTCTGGACGTTCTGCGGGTCCTTCAGAAAATTCAGAATGGACGCCGCGGATGCCGCTGATGCCTGGCCAACTGGCAGCAAAAAGGCGAGCGCTGCGATGGCCGCAGGCAACAAGAAGCGAAGGAACTTAAGATTCCCCATCAAGATGTCATCAGTCGCGTGTCAGTGGAAGGCGCGTATCATAGCATTTTGTTTGGAAATGTGAGGGCCAACCCGTAGGAGGTACCTCCCGGTCAGAAAGTTCGCGGTTTGGTGCAAAGATCAATGCGCTCGAGGCCGCAGGAGATCAGCAGATGAAACGCGATTCAGACGGCATTCCAAAGAACGTGCTGGGAGGCGCGCTCCAGCCGTGCAGCGAACGGCCGCTCACGGGTTTTTATCGCGACGGCTGCTGCAGCGCGGGTCCAGAGGATCTGGGCGCGCATGTGATCTGCACACAGGTAACGCAGGATTTTCTGGATTTCAGCGCGGCACGCGGCAACGATCTCACCACGCCGCATCCGGAGTTCGGCTTCCCCGGCCTCAAGCCCGGCGACCGCTGGTGTGTGTGCGCGCTACGCTGGGTTGAAGCCCTGGCGGCGGGCGCCGCCCCGCCGATCGTGCTCAATGCCACCCACGAGGCGATGCTCGAATACGTGCCGCTCGCCAAACTCAAGCTGCACGCAATCGATCTTAATTAAGTTTAGTAGAGTCAGGCACCGGGTCGCCATCCAGCGCCGGCGTTTCGGCCGAAGGTACTGACGCGATCTCGGCGTCCACGTCGGGCGGCGCTTCTGCGCTGGTCATAACTTCTTCTGAAACGGTCATAATTTCTGCGTCAAGCCCTCCGTCTTCAGTGGATGCGCCTTCTTCGGCAGGCGCCGCCAGGTTGAGGGTGTCGACCAGTTGCCCCAGGTCTTCGAGCGGCGGCAGATCCGTGAGCGCACGCAGGTTGAGGTCATCGAGAAACTGGCGGGTGGTGGCGAACAACTCGGGCCGCCCCGGCACCTCGCGGTGTCCGACCACCTCTATCCAGCCGCGCGCTTCCAGCGCCTTGATGATATTGGTGGAGACCACCACGCCCCTGATTTCCTCGATGTTGCCGCGTGTCACCGGCTGCTGATAAGCAATGATCGCAAGCGTCTCCATGACGGCACGCGAATAGCGCGGCGGCTTCTGCGGGTTGAGACGCTCGATGTAGCGGTGATAATCAGGGCGCGCGCGAAACCGCCATCCGCTCGCCACATTCACGAGTTCCACGCTGCGCTGCGCCCAGTCCTGTTCAATTTCGCCGAGCATTTGCAGCAACGCATCCTTGTCGAGCTCGCCTTCAAAGAGTATGGCGAGCTCGACGACTGTCAGCGGCTCGCTCGACGTCAACAATGCAGCTTCCAGAATCTGCTTTACGGTGTGTGTATCAAACGACGTTGATGACATGGGCCAGTTTCACGTAAATCGGGGAATAAGGGACGTTCTGCGTAACTTCGATCATCGTCTCGCGCACCAACTCGAGCACGGCAAGGAAAGTCACTACCAGCTTCGACACGCCGCTGTCCGACGCAAACAACTGGGTGAACTCGAGAAATTTTGCATCCTGCAGCCGGCGCATGATATCAGCCATGTGCTCGCGCACCGACAGCTGGTCGCGGGTGACGCGGTGATGCCGGTTCACGTTTGCGCGCTGCAGCAGCCACAGCCAGGCCTGGCGCAGCGATTCCGCGTCGACCTCTGGCAGCGCCGTCACGATTGCCTTGTCGATCCAGACCTGCACCAGGGCAAAGTCGCGCCCGACTTGCGGCAGCTCATCGATGCGCTGGGCGGCGAGTTTCATCTGCTCGTAGGCAAGCAGGCGGCGCGCGAGCTCGGCGCGCGGATCGCTCTCTTCATCACTGCTGGCTGAAGGGGGCCGCGGCAACAGCATGCGCGACTTGATTTCGATCAGCACCGCTGCCATGACCAGGTACTCCGCCGCCAGCTCCAGGCTTTTGCGGCGCATGATTTCCACATACTCGAGGTACTGTGCAGTTAGCTTGGCCATCGGAATGTCCAGCACGTCGAGATTATGCTTGCGTATCAGATACAGGAGCAGATCGAGCGGGCCTTCGAAAGTCTCCAGAAAGATTTCGAGCGCGTCCGGCGGGATATAGAGATCCTGGGGCAGGTCGACCACTGGCGCCCCACGAAACGTGGGCGTCTGGACGGTGCGCTCTGCTGCTTCCTGCATCATGTGCTAGCGTCCGGCTGTAAGGGAAAGGCGCGCTTCCTTCCGGAATCCGGAAGCGGTGCGCGGCGTGATGCGGACGGAGTGAAATAGCATGAGGCATTGTATCCGATTTGAGCCGCGTCACGCATACTTGAGCCCCATCACTGCGCGCACCTCGCGCATGGTTTCTTCCGCAAGCTGCTGCGCCTTTTCGCAGCCGTCGGCGATGATGCTCTTGACCAGCGCCGGATCTTCCACGTAGCGCTGGGCGCGTACCCGGATCGGCGCGAGTTCGGCCAGCACCGAATCGATCACCGGCTGCGTGCACTCCAGGCATCCGATGCCGGCGCTGCGGCAGCCTTCCTGCACCCATAGCTTCCGCGGCTCGTCCGAATAGACCTGATGCAGCTGCCACACCGGACACTTCTCGGGATCCCCCGCATCGCTGCGCTTGATACGCGCCGGATCTGTGGGCATGGTGCGTATCTTCTTGACGATGCTCGCCTCGTCCTCGCGCAGGCTGATGGTGTTGTTATAGGACTTGGACATCTTCTGGCCGTCGATCCCCGGCATCTTCGAAGCCTTGGTCAGGAGCGCCTGCGGCTCGGTGAGGATCATCTTGCCGCCGCCCTCGAGATAACCGAACAGCCGCTCGCGGTCGCCGAGGGAAAGATTCTGCGTGGCCTCCAGCAAGGCGCGCGCGGACTCGACCGCTGCCGTGTCGCCCTGCTCCTGGAATTTGGTGCGCAGCTCGCGGTAGATCTTGGCGCGCTTGGCGCCGAGCTTCTTGACGGCGGCTTCGGCCTTCGCTTCGAAACCGGGTTCGCGCCCATACACGTGATTGAAGCGGCGGGCGATTTCCCGCGTGAACTCTATATGCGGGACCTGGTCTTCCCCCACCGGCACGCGGTTGGCGCGATAAATCAGGATGTCCGCGCTCTGCAGCAGCGGGTAGCCGAGGAACCCGTAGGTGGAAAGGTCCTTGTCGGAGAGCTTTTCCTGTTGATCCTTGTACGTCGGCACCCGTTCCAGCCAGCCCAGCGGGGTGATCATCGACAGCAGCAAATGCAGTTCAGCGTGCTGCGGCACGCGCGACTGGATGAAGAGCGTGGTCTGCGACGGATCGACGCCGCAGGCGAGCCAGTCGATCACCATGTCCCATGCATGTTCGCCGATCACCTCGGGCGCGTCGTAATGCGTGGTGAGCGCATGCCAGTCGGCGACGAAGAAATAGCACTCGAACTCGCTTTGCAACTCCACCCAGTTCTTGAGTACACCGTGATAGTGCCCCAGATGCAACGCACCCGTGGGACGCATTCCTGACAAGACGCGATCAACAAACATAATTCCGGTTCTTTCTATATCGAATGCATGAGTTTCAACAGCTCGACCGGCGAAAAACCGAACACGGCGCCGATGCCCGCGAGCGTGTAATTGATGAGCGGCCACAGCACCCTGCCGAGCGCGCCGCTCGCCAGCAGCACTATCAGTATGATAAAGCCGTAGCGTTCGGTTTGCGCAAGTCTGTAGGCCCAGCGGTGGGGCAGCAGGCTCACCAGGATGCGCCCGCCATCGAGCGGCAACAGCGGCAGCAGGTTGAGCACCATGAAGATGACGTTGACGAATACGCCGCAGGCGCCCACCAGCAGCAGCCACAGCGCGGCCGCATTGCCGGGTTCAAGCGCTGCCCCGAGCCGGTAGACGCCCGCCCACATTAGCGCCATGGCGAGATTGCTAAGCGGACCGGCGGCCGCCACCCACAGCATGTCCTGCTTGGGACGGCGCAGATTCGCAAAATTCACCGGCACCGGCTTCGCCCATCCGAACAGGATGTCTGCGGCGAGCAGGCTCAAGAGCGGCACGATGATGGTGCCCATCAGGTCGATGTGGCGCAGGGGATTGAGACTGATGCGGCCGGCAGCATAGGCGGTCATGTCGCCAAAATGCCGCGCAACATAGCCATGCGCGGCTTCGTGCAGCGTAATGGCGAACAACACCGGCAGCGCGAATACGGTAATCCTCTGGATCAAGCTCAGGGTCTCGATCATGGACGCACCCGCACGCTATGTGTGGATGGGCCGCGGAATGCAGATGCCGCACAGTATCTAGACTTCAACGGGCACTCCAAATGCTTCCACGGGCCCCTTGCCGCGGCGCGTAATGAGCGGCGTCTCCTGCGTCATGTCGACCACGGTGCTCGGCACGGTGCCGCAGGGTCCGCCATCGATCACGAGGTCCACGCTGTGCTCGAGCCGCACGCGGATTTCCTGGGCATCGCTCAGGGGTAAGCTCTCGCCGGGCAACAGCAGGCTCGACGACAGCAGCGGCTCCCCCAACTCCATCAGCAGCGCCTGCGCCACCGGGTGCCCCGGGAAGCGCACGCCGATCGTCATGCGCCGCGGATGCTGCAGCCGGCGCGGCACCTCGCGGGTCGCCCGCAGTATGTACGTGTAGCTGCCGGCAAACGCGCTCTTGATCAACCGGTACTGGGCATCGTCGATGCGCGCATAGGATGCGGCCTCCGCCAGATCGCGGCAGATCAGCGTGAAATGATGGCGCTCGTCGATCTCGCGTATCGCGCGGATGCGCTCCATGGCCGACTTGTCCCCGACTCTGCAGCCGAGCGCGTAGCAGGAGTCGGTCGGATAGACGATCACGCCGCCCGCACGCACGATCTCCACCGACTTGCGCACCAGGCGCGTCTGCGGATTGTCGCTGCGTATGCTGAAGAACTGCGCCATGTAGATTCAGGTTGATTTTAGGAGCTGATGCTGTGGTCCGTGTACGCCGCTAGCCGGCGCGCTTGAAGCGTTCCCACACCGGCACGCAGCCGCTCGGCAGCGGCGGCGCCGCGCCCAGGTCAAAATAGCTTTCGCCGGGCGAGTGGAAATCGGACCCGGTCGAAGCGGCGAAACCATAGAACTGCGCGTGCTGGCAAAACTTCCGGTAGAGCTGCGGCCGGTGGGAATCCGCAACGATTTCAATCGCAGCGCCTCCCAGCTCGCGAAACTCAGAGAGCAGCTCGCGCATGGTCGCATCGTCCAGTGGATAGCGGCCAGGGTGCGCGAGCACTGCCAGGCCGCCGCTGGCCCTGATCCAGCCGACCGCGGCATCCAGCTGCGCCCAAACGTGCGGGACGTACGCGGCAGCGCCGGCCCCGAGCAGGCGCTTGAATGCGCTTTGCGCGTTCCTGACCATGCCTCCACGCACCAAAAAGCGCGCGAAGTGCGCGCGCCCTATCATCGCCGGATTGGCGGCGAATTGCAGAGCGCCATCGAAGCTGCCCGCGTAACCCAGGCCATCGAGCGCCAGTGCGATTTTGCGCGCGCGCTCCACCCGCCCCTCCCGCGTCATGTGCAGGCCTTCCTGGAGGACGGCGTTCCCGGGCTCGATATCGAGCCCGACCACGTGCAGCGAGTAGCCGCGCCACGTCACCGAGATTTCGACGCCATCGACCAGCGTTAAACCATGCCCGGCGGCTGCGGCCCGCGCTTCTGCGAGTCCGCTGGTATCGTCGTGATCGGTCAACGCCAGCATGGTCGTGCCGCGCTCTGCGGCGCGCGCCACCAGCGCGGCTGGCGTCAGCGTGCCGTCGGAAACATTGGAATGGCAGTGCAGGTCGTGCCTAGTCATTGCAGGCATTCAGGTGGACAGCCCAGTACGCAGGCGATCCCGGTTAAACGAAAAATTTTACCAGAATGCGCGCGGCCGTTCCGGTACCATTCGCGCGCATCGATGCGTGCGAACTTGCAGGCGTAAATCCTTGTTGCGGGAACGCGACGCTTTATGCCAAGGTTTGATGCAAGCGGCTTTGGGCGGGCACATGCTGCGCGAGAAATTCCATCTGGTCGGCGAGGATGCGCCGGTTGGTGAGCACCAAATATTCCGCGCGATTGGGCACATAGGGCAGATACAGCAGTTCCATGTGCGCATTTTCCGGCGTGCGATCGCTCTTGCGCTCGTTGCAAGCACGGCACGCGGTAACTACGTTCATCCAGGTATCGCGTCCACCCTTGGAAAACGGGATGATGTGGTCGCGTGTCAGCCGGGCAGCGGAAAAATTGCTGCCGCAATAAGCGCACAGGTAGCGGTCGCGGTGAAACAACTCGCGGTTGTTGAGCGGCGGCACATGGCTGAATGCGCGCATCGCCATCGCCTTGCCCTTGATCGCGACGATGCTGCTCGCGACGATCCGCGAGCGCTCGCCCGACACCCGGTTGTAGCCGCCGTACACGGTAAAGGCGTGCTCACCCGCAGTCCATGCGATCTGGTCCTTGGCATAGTAAAAACACGCGTGCTGCCAAGTGATCCAGCGATGCGGGATGCCGTTGGTGTCGAGGGTCAGGATCAGCGGCAGCGCGCTATGCTTAGCCGCGGGGTGCTTTTGAACGGACTGTGTCATACCATTCATCGTAATCGCCATGAAAAACACCATGCCGGACGGCGATCCCGAGACACGCATACCGTGCTCACACACGCCATGTATCCGTAGCGCAGCAATTTACCAGATTTTATCAATCCCTAGCGATTATTAGCGACAGCCGGCCTGCTCGATCCCTGCATGGCAGGCAGTGCAATCCGCCCGCAAGCGGCCAGCCATGGTGGACACTACTTATGCGCCCCCCCCCCGCTAAACAGTCGCTGTAGATACGGCTGGCGATTTAGGCGAAGGGCGGTTATAATGCTAAAACAAGTGCTTAGTGCTACCCCCCCTCATATCCCCTCAATCCTGAGCGACTGCGCCAGTCGCAAGCCACAGCGCGCGCCCATCGCACTCGCGCAGCGCCCGATTCTTCCTGGAGTATTTGCTGATGTCCTTTGAATCCCTCGGCTTGATGCCGGAATTGCTGCGGGCAGTCGCAGAAGAGGGCTATACCACCCCGTCCCCCATACAACTGAAAGCCATCCCGCCGGTACTGGCGCGCCAGGACATCATGGCCTGCGCCCAAACCGGAACCGGCAAGACCGCGGGATTCGCACTGCCGATCCTGCAGATGCTGGCGCCGCACCAGAACACGAGCCCGTCGCCAGCACGCCATTCGATCCGCGCCCTGATCCTGACGCCGACGCGCGAGCTTGCCGCGCAGGTCGAGCAAAGCGTGCGCACCTATGCAAAGTACCTCAGCTTGCGCACCACCGTGGTCTATGGCGGGGTAGACATCAATCCGCAGATCAAAGCGCTGCGCGAAGGCGTCGAGATTCTGGTCGCGACCCCCGGGCGGCTGCTCGATCACGTGCAGCAAAAAACGGTCAATCTGGGGCGCGTCGAAATCCTGGTGCTCGACGAGGCCGACCGCATGCTCGATATGGGATTTATGCCCGACATCAAGCGCATCATCGCGCTGCTGCCGGTAGAACGGCAGAGTCTCCTCTTCTCGGCCACCTTCTCGGACGAGATCAAGCGGCTGGCAAACCAGTTGTTGCGCTCGCCGGTATCGGTGGAAGTAGCGCGCCGCAATGCGCCCGCCGATCTCGTCACGCACCGCATGTATGAGATCGAGGCCCCGCGCAAGCGCGCCCTGCTCACCCACCTCATCAAGAGCCGCGAAATGCAGCAGGTGCTGGTTTTCGTGCGCACTAAGCGCGATGCGAACCGCCTCACCCGCGAGCTGGTGCGCGATGGCGTGTCCGCGACGGCGATCCACAGCGACCGCAGCCAGGGCGAACGCACACAGGCGCTGGAGGATTTCAAGGCGGGCACGGTCAACGTACTGGTGGCCACCGATATCGCGGCCCGTGGCCTGGATATCGAACTGCTGCCGTTCGTGATCAATTATGAACTGCCGTACGTGGCAGAAGACTACATCCACCGCATTGGCCGCACCGGACGCGCTGGCAGCACCGGCGAGGCGATCTCGCTGGTATGCGCCGATGAACAGCGCATGCTTGACGATATAGAGCGCGAGTTGAAGCGCAAGCTGGAGCGCCTGCCGCTGCCGCAGTTTTCCGGCGGCGACGAGCCCGAGCGCGCCACGCATAGCCGCAGCAGCCGCCACACCAGCGGCGCCAGCAGCAGCGGTAGCAGCGGTAGACGCACACGTGAGCCTTCGACTTCCGCACCCCATCCCAGGCCGCCGTCAGCACCGCCGCCCGGGGGATTCGATTTCAGCAAACCCTACGAAGCCAAACCCCGGGCGACTACGCCCGAAGCAGGCCACGCAAACACTGCCGCTGCGCATCACAAGCGCACCAGCCGGCCGCGCGCCGCACTCCTGGGCGGCCTGGCAGCCAAGAAATCAGAAGCCTAAGGACGGACCCGCCCGCCGTGCTCACGCGAGTGCGGTGCGGCTAAACGGCCCCCGCCTGTAAGTCCCTGCCGAGCGGCGCAATCACAAACCGCTGAACCAGTTGTAGCCCTGATCTTCCCAGTAGCCGCCCGGATTGTCGTTGGTCACGAACATCGCGGTGATGTATTTCGGGTTCTTGAAACCGAGCTTGGTCGGTATGCGCAGCTTCATCGGAAAACCGTACGCGGTCGGCAGGATTTGATCGGCAAACCGGAACGTGAGCAGCGTCTGCGGATGCAGCGCCGTCGGCATGTCGATGCTGGTGTAATAATCGTCCGCGCACTTGAAGCCCACGTATTTTGCGCTTAGATCGGCACCGATGCGCTCCAGGAATGTTCTGAAGCGCACCCCGCTCCATTTCCCGATCGCGCTCCAGCCCTCCACACAGATGTGGCGCGTGATCTGGCTCGATTGAGGCAGCGCGTAGAGTTCAGGCAGCGTCCACGGCTTCTTGTCGCGAATCATTCCCCCGAGTTCGAGCTTGTAGCCTGCGCCTTCCACGCGCGGCGCCTTCGCCTCCGGATAATAGGCATTGAAGGGAAAAGGCTTGGTGATCGCGCTCTCAGGATATTCGGGCGCCAGCTTGTCAGGGTCGAAGATCGCAGCCTGCACGCGGTCATTCCAGCGCGACATCGTCCACAGCGCCTTTTGCACACTGTCGGTGTCCGTCACATCGCAGCCGGACAGCAGGGTGAGCGCACCCAGGCTCAGGCCCTGCTTCAGGAACAAGCGGCGCTCCAGCCTGATCAACTCGCTCTGCGGGGCGACCAGGCGGCGCTTCGGTTCTTTCACAGGTTCATCCATGATGAGTATCTCGCGAGAGTTGCGTCTTGCGGCCATAGCCGGAAAACATGGATATCAGGGTGCGCGGCACCAGCACCACCATCACCAGATGCACGATCACAAACGCCACGACGAGCGCCATGGCCACGAAATGCACCCGCCGCACTCCCTCATAGCCGCCGATGAGCGCCGCGAGTTCCTGCAGCTGCACCGGCTTCCACAGCGCAGCTCCTGAGAACACCAGCGCGATCACGGCACAGATGACGCCCAGGTAAGCCATGCGCTGCAGCGCATTGTAGACGCCAACCTCGTGCGCGATTCGACCGCGCAGGGCGCTCCTGAGATCCCGCCAAATCGCTGCGAGGGTCAGCGGAAAAAAATTCGCGGCGATATGTCTGGACGCCAGGCCATAGCTGAGGTAAATCACTCCGTTTATGACCAGCAGCCAGAGGCCGGCGAAATGCCACTGCAGCGCGCCGCCCAGCCAGCCGCCGAGCGTGAGCTGCGGTGGAATCGTAAAGCTGAAGAACGGCGCGGCGTTGTAGATGCGCCAGCCGCTTGCGATCATGATCAGCATCGCAATCGCATTGACCCAGTGCGTAATCCGCACGGCAAGCGGATGGATCAGCACTTTGCCGCCAGCCAACGCCGCTGGCTTTACCCCTTGTCCTTCCAGTCCACTGTTCAATGCAGCCGCCCCCGCCGGTTCGAGGGTAAAACGATAGCACACCGGCAGGTGTTTGCGCCGGTTTCGTCAACCACTGCCCGGATTGCGATGCACTCAGGGAAACTCACTCAGGATGGTCGCCGGCGATGCTGCGACGCGACGCCCTGGTCGGATTTTGGTGCCACGCCCAGCCTCAACGGCGGCGTAAGAATTATGCGCTTACGCAGTGCACAACGAGGTGCTGCACATCTCGCGCAAGTGGCCGACCTTGTCGGTAGTCATGCTTTCGCGCTCCAGCAACGCGCAGAAGTCGGCGGCGGGCAGCGGGTGGCTGTAGAGATAACCCTGCATGACGTCGCAGCGGTTTTGCATGAGCAGCGCCATCTGGGCGCCGGTTTCCACGCCTTCCGCGATCACCTTCATGTCCAGGCTGTGACCCAGCGAGATGATGGCTTTGACCAGCGAAGCGCCGTCTTCGCCGTCGCCGATATCGCGCATGAACGACTGGTCGATTTTGAGCGTCGTCACCGGAAAGCGCTTCAGGTAGCTCAGGCTCGAGTAGCCGGTGCCAAAGTCATCGATGCTCAGATGCACCCCCAGCGCTTCGAGCTGCCGCAGCGTTGCGATGACGCTCTCCGGATCGTTCATGACCATGCTTTCGGTCAGCTCCAGTTCGAGGTAATCAGCCGCCAAGTCGCTTTCGCGCAGCGCTTGCTCGACCGCGCGCATCAGGTCGTAGCGCGCCAACTGCCGCGCCGAGAGGTTGATCGAGACCGGCACCGCCGGCAGCCCGCGGTCCTGCAGCGATTTGTTGAACGTGCAGGCCTCGCGCATCACCCATTCGCCGATCGGAATGATGAGGCCGCTCTCTTCCGCGAGCCGGATGAAGTGCTGCGGCGCGAGCAGCCCACCGCTGCCGTCTGGAACCCGCAGCAAGGCCTCCATTCCCGCGACGCGCCCGGAGTTGAGATCTATCATCGGCTGGTAATGCAGCACGAACTGGTTGTTTTCCACCGCCTTGCGCAGCACCGTCTGCATTTCCAGACGCGCGCTCATGATGGCGTTCATTTCAGGCGAGTAGAACTGAAAATTGTTGCGCCCCAGTTCCTTGGCCTTGTACATCGCGGTGTCCGCATTTCTGAGCAGCGTCTGCACGTCGCGGCCATCGCGCGGGAAAATGCCGATACCCATGCTGCACGAGACGCTCAATTCCTCCCCCTCGGCGCGCCACGGCTGCGCGATCGTTTTGAGAATGCGCTGCGCCACCTGCGAAATCGCCTCGCCGCGTCCCTCGCCGGATAGTAGCAGCACGAATTCGTCGCCGCCGATGCGCGCCACGGTATCGGTCTCGCGCAGGCATTGCCGCATGCGCTGCGCAACCGCCTGCAGCAGCGCATCGCCGCGGTTGTGGCCGAAGGTGTCGTTGATAAGCTTGAAGTGGTCGAGATCGATCAGCACCACCGCCACTACATTGTCATTGCGCTGCGCATGCAGCATCATGCGCCGCAGCCGGTCGTTCATCAGCAGGCGGTTGGGCAGCTGCGTCACCGGATCATGGCTGGCCTGATACTCGAGCTTCTCCTGATTGAGCTTGCTGTCGGTGATGTCCTCGACGGTGCCTTCGTAAAACAGCAGCGTGCCCGCCTCGTCAAGGATTGCGCGCGCGTTCTCGGACACCCAGATCTGGACACCGTCCCTGCGCCGTATCTGCGAAACAAAACCGGTCACCGCGCCCTGCTCGCGCACCAGGCGCATGAATTCCACGCGGCGCACTGGATCGATGTGCAGATGCTTCTCGATGTTGTCGACTTCGGTGATGAACCGCGCCGGGGTCTCGTACGCATAGATGTGCGCGAACGACGGATTGACGTTCAGATAATCGCCGTTCGGCGCGGTCTGAAAGATACCTTCGATCGCATTCTCGAAAATGCTGCGAAAGCGCAGCTCCGCCTGCTGCAGCGCCTGCGTCGCGAGCTTGCGCTCCGTCACGTCCTCGATGAAGCCCTCGATGGTGACCACTGCACCGTGACCATCGGTGATGCCCACCCCGCGCTCCCCCACCCACTTGACCGCGCCGTCCCTGCACTGGACGCGGTACTCCACGAAGAAGCGGCGGTTCCAGGCGAGCGCGGTGCGTATTTCCTCGCGCACGCGCGCGCGGTCCTGCGCACTCGTGATTTCTTCGTACGATATGCGCTGGTTGAGCAGCATTTCGGAAGGGGCATAGCCCGTGAGCTGACCGCACCCTTCGCTGACGAACTCCATCGTGCGCTGCCCGTCGTTGCGGCAACGATAGACCATGCCGTCGAGGTTGCTCAGCAGCGTGCGGAACATGCGCGCCTTTTCGCGCAGTCCGCGGCGGGTGGCGCCGATTCCATCCCTGCGCAACCCAAGCACCCTGAGGCTTGCCATGAGCGAGTTGCGGTTTTTTTGTGATTCCACGGTCACTCTCATGCCTGGTTTGCGCCGCTGCCTGCCGGGCAGTCGTATGGAAATCGGCGATAGACTCTTCGTTATCGACAGTCCCCGAAAGAAATTAAGCGCACGCCTGCGCAATATGTCACGCGCACGCCCAGTGGGTGGCGCGCTGGCACGTGCTGCCCGCGTGTACAAAAAACAGGCCGGCGAATGCCGGCCTGTGCGCGATCGGGGCGCGCTCCGCCCAAAGACTGCCTGCCCGCGCGTTAGGCCTTCACGAAGCGCAGCGTGCCCTTCGCGACCTCGACCTTCACCGTGTCCTTGGCCCCGATGCGCCCCTCCAGCAGCTCTCTGGAGAGCGGGTTCTCGATCTCGGACTGGATGGCTCGTTTCAGCGGCCGTGCGCCATAGATCGGATCGAAACCGGCTTCGGCGATATGCGTGAGCGCGGCGTCCGTCACATCGAGCTTGATCTCCATCTTGGCGAGCCGCGCTTCGAGCAGGCCGAGCTGCAGCTTTGCGATCGACTTGATGTTCTTCTCGTCCAGCGCATGAAACACCACCATCTCGTCAATGCGGTTGACGAACTCGGGCCTAAAATGCGCCTTGACCTCCGCCAGCACCGCGAGCTTGATGACGCCATAGTCGTCGCCCGCCATCTGCTGGATCATCTGCGACCCTAGATTGGAGGTCATCACGATCACCGTGTTCTTGAAGTCCACGGTGCGCCCCTGGCCGTCGGTCATGCGGCCGTCGTCAAGCACCTGCAGCAGCACGTTGAAGACGTCGGGATGCGCCTTCTCGATCTCGTCGAGCAGGATCACCGCGTACGGCTTGCGGCGCACCGCTTCCGTCAGATAGCCGCCCTCCTCATAGCCCACGTAGCCCGGCGGCGCGCCGATCAGGCGCGCAACCGAATGCTTTTCCATGAATTCAGACATGTCGATGCGGATCATGTGCTCTTCCGAATCGAACAGGAATTCAGCGAGAGCCTTGCACAACTCGGTCTTGCCCACGCCGGTGGGACCCAGAAGCAAAAAGGATCCGTAGGGCTTGTCGGGATCGCCGAGCCCCGCGCGCGAACGCCGGATCGCGTCCGATACCACGCGCACCGCCTCGTCCTGTCCGACGACGCGCTGGTGCAGACGGTCTTCCATCAGCAGCAGCTTCGAGCGCTCTCCCTGCATCATCTTCGACACCGGGATGCCGGTCGCGCGCGACACCACTTCCGCGATTTCCTCGGCGCCGACGCGCGTGCGCACCAGCCGCGTCCGCTCTTCCGTTGCGCTCGGCTGATCCGCCTGCTTGAGCTGCGCTTCGAGCTGCGGGATGCGGCCGTACTGAATCTCGGACACTCTCTGCCAGTCGCCCTTGCGCGTGGCAGCTTCCATCTCGAGCTTGAGCCGTTCCAGTTCCTCTTTGACGGATTGCGAACCCTGCACCTGGGCCTTTTCGGTCTTCCAGATTTCTTCGTAGTCCGCGTATTCGCGCCCCAGGCGCTTGATTTCGTCTTCGATCAGCGCCAGCCGCTTTTGCGAAGCCTCGTCTTTTTCCTTCTGGACCGCTTCGCGTTCGATCTTGAGCTGGATCAGCCGCCGCTCGAGCTTGTCCATCACTTCGGGCTTGGAATCGATTTCCATCTTGACGCGCGCCGCCGCCTCGTCGATCAGGTCGATCGCCTTGTCCGGCAGGAAGCGGTCCGTGATGTAGCGATGCGAGAGCTCAGCGGCCGCGACGATCGCAGGGTCGGTGATGTCCACGCCGTGGTGCACCTCGTACTTCTCCTGCAGGCCGCGCAGGATCGCGATCGTGCTCTCGACCGACGGCTCCTCGACCATCACCTTCTGGAAACGCCGCTCGAGGGCTGCGTCCTTCTCGACATATTTGCGGTACTCGTCGAGCGTGGTCGCGCCGATGCAGTGCAGCTCGCCGCGCGCCAGCGCCGGCTTCAGCATGTTGCCGGCGTCGATCGCGCCTTCGGCTTTGCCGGCGCCCACCATGGTGTGCAATTCGTCGATGAATATGATGTTGCGGCCCGGGTCCTGTGCAATCTCTTTCAGCACCGACTTGAGGCGTTCCTCGAATTCACCGCGATACTTCGCGCCCGCGAGCAGCATCGCCATGTCGAGTGACAGCACGCGCTTGCCTTTCAGCGTCTCCGGCACTTCGTCATTGATGATGCGCTGCGCGAGGCCCTCGACGATCGCAGTCTTTCCGACCCCGGGCTCTCCGATCAGCACCGGGTTGTTCTTGGTGCGCCGCTGCAGTATCTGCATGGTGCGGCGGATTTCGTCGTCGCGTCCGATCACCGGATCGAGCTTGCCGAGCCGCGCCCGCTCGGTGACGTCTACCGTGTATTTCTTCAGCGCCTCGCGCGCGCCCTCGGCTTCCGCGCTCGCCACGCCTTCGCCGCCACGCACCGCGTTGACCGCCTGCTCGAGGGCAGCCTGCGTGCCACCGTGCTGCTTGAGCAGGCGGCCGGACTCACCCTTGTCGCGGGTGAGCGCCAGCAGGTACAACTCCGAGGCGACGAACTGATCCCCGCGCTTCTGGGCTTCCTTGTCCGTCAGATTGAGCAGGTTGCCGAGTTCGCGCGAGACATTCACTTCTCCGGCCTGTCCTTCCACCTTGGGCAGGCG